>JAYUJX010000056.1:0-9162 GCA_043764955.1 Polaromonas sp. | reverse complement strand
TGGATGCGGGGACAAGCTGCATGGTTAGTTTTGCCAGTTAATTACGAACGATAGAGACGAGCGAAATAGCTTTTTTAATATCTTGACTGTATTTAGTGACAGTCAAATTACAACAAATGCGCCACGCCTTTTTGCTCTTCTTGCAACTCAGCGAGGGTTTTGTTGATGCATTCTTGGCTGAATGCGTCAACGGTCAAACCTTCAACAGTTTTGTATTCGCCGCCTTCACAGGTCACGGCGAAGCCAAACATGGTGTCTTTCGGAATGCCGTATTGGCCGTCTGAAGGAATACCCATCGTCACCCACTTGCCATTGGTGCCCAGCGCCCAGTCGCGCATGTGGTCGATAGCGGCGTTGGCTGCAGAAGCAGCTGAAGACACGCCTCGTGCGGCGATGATGGCTGCGCCGCGCTTACCCACGGTTGGCAAGAAGGCGTTGGCGTTCCAGTCGTGATCATTGATCATGTCTTTGACTGATGCGCCCTTGATGGTGGCGAAGCGGTAGTCGGCGTACATCGTTGGTGAATGGTTGCCCCACACCACGAATTTTTCGATCTCAGCCACGGCTTTGCCAGTTTTGGCGGCAATTTGCGACAACGCGCGGTTGTGGTCCAAACGCAGCATGGCGGTAAAGTTTTTACGCGGCAAATCTGGCGCGCTTTTCATGGCGATATAGGCATTGGTGTTGGCGGGGTTGCCAACCACCAATACACGCACGTCGCGGCTGGCAACAGCGTTCAACGCCTTGCCTTGCGCGGTGAAAATTTCAGCATTGACAGCGAGCAATTCAGCACGCTCCATGCCTGGGCCACGTGGACGTGAGCCGATCAACAAGGCGTAGTCCACATCTTTAAATGCGGTCATTGGGTCGCTGTGCGCTTCCATACCCACCAACAACGGGAAAGCACAATCTTGCAATTCCATCATCACGCCTTGGAGTGCTTTTTGTGGGCCTTCTACGGGCACTTCGAGCAATTGCAAAATGATGGGTTGGTCTTTTCCGAGCATTTCACCCGATGCGATGCGAAACAAAATCGCGTAACCAATTTGACCTGCTGCACCTGTAACTGCTACGCGGACGGGCTTTTTGCTCATAGAAAACTCCAAAGTTGAAAGTAAAAGTTAAAAAAAGAGGGAAATAGAGATAAAGGGGAAAAAGAGAAAAACGTAACAGTCTTCAAGTTTACTCGCGAAAACCCTAATAAGTCAATTTGTCTTATGTCTTATATAAGATATGATTGAGGATATGTTACAAAAGGCACAGATCAAAGCACAAAGCGACAATTCCGAAGCGTCGGCGGCCATATCGTTACAGTCAGCGGCTTTAGCCACGCCTGCAGAAGTGCAAGGACTGCCCGACTTTGCTGCGCCCGCTTTCAGCCCGCTGTACCAGCAAATTAAAGGCTTGATACTCAAGAGTCTGCAAGGCGGCGAGTGGAAACCCGGTGAAGCGATCCCCAGCGAAATGGACTTGGCGGTGCGCTACCGCGTAAGCCAAGGGACGGTGCGCAAGGCAATTGACGAGCTGGCGGCAGACAATTTGCTGGTGCGGCGCCAGGGCAAGGGCACGTTTGTAGATACGCATGCTGAAAAACACGCACAATACCGATTTTTAAAATTAGTCCCAGACGAATACGCTGGTACAGGTGACCAAAACAGCGAAGGTCCGGCGGATCGTCAAATCACCGAATGCAAACGGATTCGCGCCACGGCAGAAATCGCCAAACTGCTCAACGTACGTACGGGTGACCCTGTTTGGCAGGTGCAGCGCGTGTTGGCGTTTAGCGGTGTACCGACGATTTTGGAAGATATTTGGCTGCCAGCCGCGCCCTTCAAAGGCTTGACCGCTGAGCGTTTGGCTGATTACCACGGCTCTATGTATGCTTTGTTTGAAACCGAATTCGGCGTTCGCATGGTTCGAGCTATAGAGAAAATACGCGCTTTACCAGCGAATTTATTGCATAGTTCGCTATTAAAAATAGAGCAAGATACACCACTTTTAAGCGTTGAGCGCGTTGCTTACACCTACAACGATATACCCATGGAGCTACGCCGAGGTTATTACCTGACAGACACACACCATTATCGAAACGAGTTAAATTAGCATCAGTTTGGTGCAAAACAGCTTTTCAGCCATTTTTTAAAGATATTTCAAGGATTTTTTCAACGACTTTGGTCAACAATTCTTGTAATTTCCTATTAAGTTTGTTGCGGTGCAATAGAATTTACACTTTTACAGATTCATTACGATGTCTAACAACATGGTTTTGATGCTTTTTTCGACACTTTATTCGACATTTTCTCGATTCATTTGAAAGCTTACACATGACCGATCTAGCCACGGCAACGAAGCCAAAACGGCCCGAATTTCGCAACATCAACGCCTTCAAAGACCTGACCACCTACCGCATGGCACCAGCAGCTTGGGTCTCCATCTTGCATCGTGCCAGTGGCGCGATCATGTTTTTGCTGATGCCTTTCATCATCTGGATGTTTGACACCTCGGTGAGTTCAGAAATTTCATTCGCGAGGTTCACCTCTGTTTTCAATGCTGGCGTTGGTTTTGTGCCTGGCTGGTTTTTCAAACTTATTGCTTTGGCGTTGATTTGGGCTTATTTGCAGCATTTCATTGCTGGTTTGCGTCATTTGTTCATGGACTTGAACCATGACGTGGCGACCAAAGAGTTCGGCAAGTCTTCCGCCATGGTGGTCTTGGTTTTAAGCCTTGGTTTGACGTTCATCTTGGCGCTCAAACTGTTCGGCGTTTATTGATTTTTAATTAAAACATTCAACTACAAAAAAACAAAGGAAAAATAACATGGCAGTTAATTATGGTTCTAAGCGCATCGTTGTCGGTGCGCACTATGGCGTGCGAGACTGGCTCAGCCAGCGTGTCACAGCTATGTTGATGGCGCTTTTCACAGTCGTTGTCCTCGCACAAGTGATTTTCAACAAAGGAACGATGGGCTACGACAAGTGGGCTGGCATCTTCTCTTCGCAATGGATGAAAACGCTGACATTCGTTGTTATCGTCGCCATGCTGTACCACGTTTGGGTCGGCATGCGCGATATTTGGATGGACTATATCCAGCCCGTTGGCATCCGTTTGTTGATGCAAGTATTCACCATCGTCTGGCTGGTCGCATGTGCGGGCTGGGCAATTCAAGTTCTCTGGAGACTGTAAGTCATGGCGTCCGCATCAAGTAACTCCCCTATTTCTTCTTTCACAGCAAGCACCGCTGCAGTTTCCAAGCGCAAGTTTGACGTCGTTATCGTCGGCGCTGGCGGCTCTGGCATGCGTGCATCGCTTCAGTTGGCACGTGCTGGTTTGAACGTTGCCGTGCTGTCAAAAGTATTTCCTACCCGCTCGCACACTGTAGCAGCACAAGGCGGCATTGGTGCTTCTTTGGGCAACATGAATGCCGACAACTGGCACTACCATTTTTACGACACCGTCAAAGGTTCTGATTGGCTGGGCGACCAAGACGCGATTGAATTCATGTGCCGCGAAGCCGCCAATGTGGTGTATGACTTAGAGCACATGGGCATGCCGTTTGACCGCAACCCGGATGGCACGATCTACCAGCGCCCCTTTGGCGGCCACACGGCGAATTACGGTGAAAAAGCGGTTGAACGCGCTTGCGCAGCTGCTGACCGCACTGGTCACGCCATGCTACACACGCTGTACCAGCAAAACGTGCAAGCCAAGACACAATTCTTCGTGGAGTGGATGGCGCTTGATTTGATTCGCGACGCCGCTGGCGACGTGGTAGGCGTGACGGCGCTGGAAATGGAAACTGGTGAAATCCATATTTTGGAAGCCAAAACCACCTTGCTCGCCACCGGCGGTGCAGGTCGTATTTTTGCAGCGTCCACCAATGCTTTTATAAACACCGGCGACGGTTTGGGCATGGCGGCGCGTGCAGGCATACCATTGCAAGACATGGAATTTTGGCAATTCCACCCGACCGGCGTAGCCGGCGCGGGCGTGTTGTTGACCGAAGGCTGCCGTGGCGAAGGCGCTATTTTGCGCAACAGCAATGGCGAGCGCTTCATGGAGCGTTACGCACCCGCCTACAAAGATTTAGCACCACGCGACTATGTGTCACGCTGCATGGACCAGGAGATCAAAGAAGGCCGCGGCTGCGGTCCGAACAAAGACTACATCAACCTGGACATGACGCATTTGGGTGCAGACACCATCATGAAACGCCTGCCGTCGGTGTTTGAGATTGGCCACAACTTTGCCAACGTTGACATCACCAAAGAGCCGATTCCAGTCGTGCCGACCATCCACTACCAGATGGGCGGCATCCCGACCAACATCAATGGCCAGGTCGTCACGCAAAACGCGGAGAACCAAAGCGAAGTCGTGAATGGCTTGTACGCGGTGGGCGAATGCTCTTGCGTCAGCGTGCATGGTGCGAACCGTTTAGGCACGAATTCTTTGCTCGACTTGTTGGTGTTTGGCCGCGCAGCGGGTAACCACATTGTTGAGTTCAATCAGAAGAACAAATTACACAAATCGCTGCCAGCCGATGCCGCCGATGCATCACTCGCTCGCGTGGCACGTTTGGACGCAGCCACTGATGGCGAATACGCGCAAGATGTGGCTGACGACATTCGCAACACCATGCAGTTCCACGCCGGCGTGTTCCGTACACAAGCCAGCATGGACGAAGGCGTTAAGAAGGTTGTTGCGTTGCGTAAACGCGTGGCCAACATCAACCTCAAAGACAAATCCAAAGTATTTAATACTGCACGCATTGAAGCGCTGGAAATTGACAACCTGATCGAGGCTGCAGAAGCCACCATCGTATCTGCTGCTGCACGCCAAGAAAGCCGCGGCGCGCATACCGTCAACGACTATGGCGACACCGCAGCGAATCCGAATGGCCGTAACGATACAGATTGGCACAAACACACCCTGTGGCACAGCGCTAACAATGTATTAACCTACAAACCCGTCAAAATGATTCCTTTGACTGTGGATTCGATTCCATTGACCGTTCGTACTTTTTAAAATTAGAGTATTAAAAAATGACTACACGCACCTTCAAAATCTACCGTTACGACCCCGATACCGACGCCAAGCCGTACATGCAAACCATCAACGTCGAGTTGGATGGCTCCGAGCGCATGCTGCTGGACGCGTTGATGAAGCTCAAAGCGCAAGACCCCAGCATCACCTTCCGTCGTTCATGCCGCGAAGGCGTTTGCGGTTCTGATGCAATGAACATCAACGGCAAAAATGGTCTAGCCTGCTTGACCAATATGCTGACGCTCAAAGGCGACATCGTCCTAAAGCCACTGCCAGGTCTGCCAGTCATTCGCGATTTGATCGTCGACATGACGCAGTTCTTCAAGCAGTACAATTCGATCAAACCGTACTTGATCAACACCACCACACCGCCTGAAAAAGAGCGTCTGCAAAGTCCTGAAGAGCGCGATGAGTTGAACGGTTTGTACGAGTGCATTTTGTGCGCCAGCTGCTCGACCTCATGCCCAAGTTTCTGGTGGAACCCGGACAAGTTTGTCGGCCCGGCCGGCTTGCTGCAAGCCTACCGATTCATTGCCGACAGCCGCGACGAAGCCACCGCAGAGCGGTTGGACAATTTAGAAGACCCGTACCGCCTGTTTCGTTGCCACACCATCATGAACTGCGTCGATGTTTGCCCCAAGGGATTGAACCCCACCAAGGCCATCGGCAAGATCAAAGAGATGATGGTCATGCGTACCGTCTGATCTAGACAAAGCAAGACGATAGCGATGCAATCCGAACTTTTGAACGACCGTGACTTAAGCAAACTGCGCTGGCGCTGCCGCCGTGGCTTGCTTGAGAACGATTTGTTCATCGAGCGGTTTTTCAACACCTTCGAAAAATCACTGACTGTCAACCAAGCGAAAGGTCTCAATGTCTTGATGGACTTGAGCGACAACGACTTGCTGGATCTGCATTTGGCGCGAAAATCGCTTGATGAGCTTGTTATTAGCAGCCCGGCTCTCGACTGCGCAGAAGCGCGCGAAGTGCTACAGATGCTGCAAAATAAAGCATAAAATTTTAAAAAATTATATAAACCCAGCCCACAGAGGACGCCTCATGAAACTAGCTGAAAACAAAGCCACGCTATCCTTTAGCAACGGCAGCCCAAGTATCGACATGCCCGTTTACCACGGTAGCGTTGGACCTGATGTGATCGATATTCGTAAACTGTATGCCCAAACCGGCATGTTCACGTATGACCCGGGCTTTTTGTCGACAGCGGCATGCCAGTCTGCCATCACCTATATTGACGGCGACAAGGGCGAGTTGTTGTACCGTGGTTACCCGATTGAACAGCTCGCCACCAATTGCGACTTTTTAGAAACCTGCCACTTGCTGTTGTACGGTGAGTTGCCTGACGAAACACAGAAAAAAGACTTCACCAAACTTGTGACCAACCACACCATGGTCAACGAGCAAATGCAATTCTTCTTGCGCGGTTTCCGCCGCGATGCACATCCAATGGCCATCATGACCGGTTTGGTCGGCGCTTTGTCTGCGTTCTACCACGACAGTACCGACATCACCAATGCTGAGCACCGCAATATTTCTGCGATCCGCTTGATCGCGAAAATGCCAACCTTGGTGGCGATGGCGTACAAATACACGGTCGGCCAGCCTTTCGTTTATCCACGTAATGACTTGAGCTACGCTGGCAACTTCCTGCATATGATGTTTGCCACACCGTGCGAGCCGTACAAAGTCAGCCCCGTGCTCGAGCGCGCTTTGGACCGCATCTTCACCCTGCATGCAGACCATGAGCAAAACGCGTCAACGTCGACGGTTCGTTTGTGCGGCAGCTCCGGCACCAACCCGTTTGCGGCGATCGCTGCGGGTGTGGCCTGCCTGTGGGGCCCTGCCCACGGTGGTGCGAACGAAGCCTGCTTGAACATGCTGGAAGACATCCAAAAAATGGGTGGCATCAGCAAAGTGGGTGAGTTCATGGAACAAGTGAAAGACAAAAACTCAGGCGTCAAGCTCATGGGTTTTGGTCACCGCGTTTACAAAAACTACGACCCACGCGCTAAATTGATGCAAGAAACTTGCAAAGAAGTGCTGGCTGAACTCGGCTTGGAAAACGACCCCTTGTTCAAACTGGCCATGGCTGTGGAAAAAATCGCCTTGGAAGACGACTACTTCGTGCAGCGCAAGTTGTACCCGAACGTGGACTTCTACTCCGGCATCGTGCAACGCGCCATCGGCATCCCGACACCGCTGTTCACCGCCGTGTTCGCTTTGGCGCGCACGACTGGTTGGATTGCGCAATTGAACGAAATGATTGGCGACCCAGAGTACAAAATTGGCCGTCCACGCCAGTTGTTTACGGGTAACGTGACGCGTGACGTGAAGCCGATTGCTCAGCGTTAATTGCACAACGTAAATCTAGCTTTGCATAAATATTCGCCCGCCTGATGGCAACATCTGCGGGCGTTTTTCATTTTTTTGGAAACTTAATGCGCAGAATGAATAAAATAGAACAATTACCGAAGATTTCTTCGCAATAACTCCCTACACACCATGAGCCGCACGCTTTACGACAAAATCTGGGACGAGCACGTCGTCCACACCGAGGAAGACGGCACCGCCGTTTTGTACATTGACCGCCACTTGGTGCATGAAGTCACCAGCCCACAGGCGTTTGAAGGCATTCGCCAGGCGGGTCGCAAAATCTGGCGCATCAGTTCCATCGTCGCTACGGCCGACCACAACACCCCCACCACCGGCTGGGAACTGGGCTACGACGGCATCACCGATGCGGTGAGCAAAGAACAAATCACCACTTTGGACGCCAACATGGCCGAATTCGGCTCAGCGGCCTACTTCCCCTTCCTCTCCAAGCGCCAGGGTATCGTCCACGTCATCGGGCCTGAACAAGGCGCGACTTTGCCGGGTATGACTGTCGTTTGCGGCGACTCCCACACCTCCACCCACGGCGCGTTTGGCGCTTTGGCGCACGGCATTGGCACCAGCGAGGTCGAACACGTCATGGCGACGCAGACGCTGCTGGCCAAAAAAGCCAAAAACATGCTCATCAAGGTTGAAGGCAAAGTCCCCGCTGGTGTAGGCGGCAAAGACATCGTGCTGGCCATCATAGGCAAAATCGGCACCGCTGGCGGCACCGGTTACACCATTGAATTTGCCGGTTCTGCCATCCGCGCCCTCAGCATGGAAGGCCGCATGACGATCTGCAACATGGCGATTGAAGCCGGCGCACGTGCAGGTTTGGTCGCGGTGGACGACAAAACCATCGCCTACCTGCAAGGCCGCCCGCTCGCCCCTAAAGGCGTGGAATGGGATCAAGCCATCACCTACTGGAAAACTTTGCAGTCTGACGCTGGCGCACATTTTGACGCCGTGGTCGAGTTGGACACAGCCCAAATCATCCCGCAAGTCACCTGGGGCACGTCACCTGAGATGGTGTTTGGCATCGACGGCTTCACTCCTGACCCAGACAAAGAAAATGACGCCAACAAACGCGATGCGATTGAGCGAGCACTCACTTACATGGGCTTGCCACCGGGCAAAGCGTTGAACGACATCTACGTTGACAAGGTCTTCATCGGCTCCTGCACCAACAGCCGCATCGAAGACATGCGCGAAGCGGCGGCGATGGTGAAGCAACTCGGTCAAAAAGTCGCTAAAAACGTCAAACTCGCCTTGGTTGTCCCCGGCTCAGGCCTCGTTAAAGACCAGGCCGAGCGCGAAGGTCTGCACGAAATCTTCATCGCCGCCGGTTTTGAGTGGCGCGAACCCGGCTGCTCCATGTGCCTGGCCATGAACGCCGACAAGCTGGAGCCCGGCGAACGCTGCGCTTCCACCTCAAACCGCAACTTTGAAGGCCGCCAAGGCGCGGGGGGCCGCACCCACCTGGTCAGCCCTGCGATGGCTGCTGCGGCTGCCGTGCATGGGCATTTTGTTGATATTCGTCGTTTTGTTTAAGCAATTCATTTAAATACTTATATAAATCAATAACTTAACAAAATTTAAAAGCTATTTATGCAAAAATTCACCGTACACAAAGGCTTGGTCGCCCCGATGGACCGCGAAAACGTCGACACCGACGCCATCATCCCCAAGCAGTTCCTCAAATCCATCCGCAAAACTGGTTTTGGCATCAAT
>JAYUJX010000055.1:0-9190 GCA_043764955.1 Polaromonas sp. | reverse complement strand
AGCTGCTCAAGCTTCTATCGCTGCCGAGCTGGCCAACGCTCCTGTGCATGTGCCGCGCGAGCGTCCACCAGCTGTGGTAGCTGAAGCTGCGAGCTTGGTGTTGGTAGAAACCAAGCGCGATCTGCGCGATATGCAGTTGCCATTTGAATCACCAAACGCTTCATAAATAAGCTTCATAAATAAGCTTCATAAGCAAAAGTAGCTCACCATGAATAGGCCGCTGTCGCGCAAGCACAGCGGCTTTTTCGTGGACAATGTCTAATTAATTTAGGTCGCTTGCCACAAGCCAATTTATCTCTAAAATTTATCTCTAACTCAATCATAAAGATCAACACCATGTCCATTTATACAAAACTCGAAACCCTTGGCATCGTATTACCTCCAGTTGCAACTCCTGCCGCTGCCTATGTGCCTTTTGCTAAAACAGGAAACCTGGTTTTCCTAAGTGGTCATATCGCCAAAAAAGACGGCAAAGCATGGGTCGGTCAACTCGGTAAAAACATGACGACCGAAGAAGGCAAAGCTGCTGCGCGCAGCATCGCCATCGATTTGCTGGGCACCTTGCATGCGGCCGTGGGAGATTTGAATCAAGTGAAACGCATCGTCAAAGTGATGAGTTTGGTGAATTCAACGGGTGATTTCACCGAGCAGCATTTGGTGACGAATGGCTGCTCTGAACTGATCGGTGAAATTTTTGGCTCTACGGTTGGTGCGCACGCTCGCAGCGCTTTTGGTGTGGCTCAAATTCCGATGGGCGCTTGCGTAGAAATAGAAATGATCGCTGAAGTTTAAAAAAATACCGAAAAGTAGTCGGTGTTTACCCTCAAAAACTCACGATGTGAAATGCTCTTTCGCAATTAAAGGCGCAAACGTTTATCATCGAGCCAATTTATGACGCAACGCTTTTTTCAGCGATTGCTTGGTCATGCGCCGGTTTTTTAACTCTGGGAGCACTTTTGTGAATGGACTACTTAAACTCGCCCTTGGCGTGGATTGGATCAATGAAAAATTCGGGGTCTTAGCCTCGTGGACAGTGTTGTTTGCTGCGCTGATCTCTGCTGCCAATGCATTCGTTCGTTATGGCTTTAACTGGAGCTCCAACTCCTTTACGGAGATTCAATGGTATTTTTTCGCCTACATGGTCATGGTGGGCGCGCCTATCGTGCTAAAACTCAATGAGCATGTGCGAGTGGACTTGATTTACGGCAAACTCAAAGGCAACCGCCCTGTTTACGTCGATTTATTTGGCTTAGTTTTCTTTTTGCTGCCTGTTATCAGCATGTTGGCCTACCTGTCATGGCCGTATTTTTTGAACACATTTAACTCGGGTGAAATGTCGCAAAATGCGGGCGGCTTGATTCGCTGGCCAGCCGTGTTGGCCTTGCCACTGGGTTTCGCGCTGATGTGGTTTCAAGGATGGTCTGAAATCATCAAACGTGTGGCCTACCTAACAGGTCACTACCAAATGGATACCCATTACGAAAAGCCATTGCAGTAAGCGCTGTCGTATTTAGACAAAATACATACACGAACAGCTATTCAACTTAATGCAATCAAAATTTAGGACTTAAAAAATGGAAATGGTCAATTTTGCGCCCGTCATGTTTGCGGGGCTTATCGTCATCATGCTGATCGGGTTTCCGGTCTCATTCTCACTCGCCGCGTTGGGCTTAGCCAGCGCACTATTTGCAATACAAATGGGCTGGTTTCCGGCTGCCTTTATGGGCAATTTGCCTATTTCGTTGTTCTCTATTTTGAATAATGAGCTACTCTTGGCGATTCCGTTCTTCACCTTCATGGGCACTATTTTGGAAAAGTGCGGATTGGCTGAGGATATGTTGGACTCGATGGGGCAACTTTTTGGCACCAAGCGTGGTGGCGTGGGTTACTCTGTCATTATTGTTGGCTTTGTGCTTGGCGCGATTACGGGCACCGTTGCAGGGCAAGTGATAGCGATGGCATTGATTTCACTGCCCGTGATGATGAAGTACAACTACAACATGCGCTACGCCACCGGCGTGCTGGCTGCGTCAGGAACAATTACGCAGCTGGTGCCTCCATCTTTGGTGCTGGTGGTTTTAGCTGACCAACTGGGCAAACCTGTTGGCGACATGTACAAAGGCGCTTGGGGTCCATCATTGTTGCAAGTAGCAATGTTTATCATCTACACTTTTGCTCTGTCTCGCATCAAGCCTGACTACTTACCGGCTATTCCGCGTAACGAGCGCACCTTAGACGGCTGGGCATTGTGGAAAAAAGCTTTGCGCGGCATCATCCCATCTGCTGCTTTGATTTTCACAGTGCTGGGCTCTATGGGCGGTTTGCCAGGTCAAAGCGTTGCGATCGCAACACCGACCGAAGCTGGCGCAATGGGCGTCGTAGGTGCCATGCTACTGGCCGCTATGTCTAAGCGACTGACCAAAGCGCTGATTTGGGAGGCTATGGCTGGCACGATGCGTTTAACGGCGATGGTGGTGTTTATCCTGATCGGTTCACGCGTTTTTAGCCAAGTGTTTCAAGGTGTTGACGGTGCGAAATGGGTTGAGCATTTGCTCACTGGCCTGCCGGGAGGTCAAGTTGGATTCTTGATTGTTGTTAACATTTTTGTGTTTTTCTTGGCTTTCTTCTTGGACTTCTTTGAAATCGCCTTCATTATTGTGCCAATGTTGGCACCTGTGGCGGACAAGTTGGGCATCGATTTGGTTTGGTTTGGTGTGTTGCTTTGCGTGAATTTACAGACCAGCTTTATGCACCCACCATTCGGATTTGCTTTATTCTATTTACGCGGCATTGCAGACACGTTGTTCAAAGACAAACGCATCCCCGTGCCCGTTAAATCAAACGACATTTACATGGGTGCGATTCCTTGGGTAATCATGCAGATTATCTTGGTGTTTGTGGTTATTTTTGTACCACAGTCAGTAACTATGTTCTTGGATAAAGAGATCAAGGTAGACGTTGATAAAGTGCAAATTGAAATGCAAGTTGATCCAGCGAAAACGCAATCTAGCGCTGCAGAGGATCAGAAAAAAATGGACGAATTGTTCAAAGATGCCATCAAAAAATGAGTCTTTAACGCATGGATGCTAAAGGTTGGCCTTTACCGCTTGCACTTGATCTGACAACAGATCAAGTCATCAGTGGTAAAGCCTTTTCAATAACTTTTCGTGTACTCGCTTTGCTACTGGTAGAAGGTGTAGCTTGGTGGGCTTATGTGCTTTGGAGCAACGACAAATTAGGAACATCGGTCAACAGCGGCGCACTATGGCTACTTGCAGCGTTCGCTTTGATGACCATTACGGTTTTCTATGTGTTTCGCAGCATCACATCAATTAGCACTCAACATTTAAAACAAAGTTGGATTTGGGATAAAGAAATGTTAGTTTCTGATCTCGCGTACGCAAAACTTATCAGATTGCGTGGCTTTGAATGGTTGATAGCACCTCGGCTTTACGCCAGAACGCATGGCGGCAAGTTTGCTTCGTTCTATGGATCTACGCCTGATGTATTGAAGCAATTTGAAAGCATCAGCAGTAAGCTTAGTTTGAAATAAAAAATCTGACGCCCAGCAAAATTTAGTTAAAAAAAGCCCCGAATTTCCGGGGCATTTTTTAGTTAATTAGATCTTCACTTTAAACAAATCTTAATCTCATTTCATATCCAAGTCACCATAAAAGTGAGCTTGGATATTTTGATAAATTTACAGCTTTTGTGATTGCATAAAATCATCAAAACCCGCTTCAGCAAATCTGAACCAGAGATTTGAATCAGCACGGAATTTCGAGTAATCGCTGTAGATTTTCTTCCAATCCTGGTTCTTCTCTGACAACTCCGCATAAAGTGCCATAGACTCTTTGAACGCCAAGTCCATCACATCTTTAGGGAAGCGCTGAAGCTTAGTACCAGCACCAACCAATTGCTTCAAGGCTGTTGGGTTTTTAGCATCATATTTCGCTTGCATGTCAGTATGTGCATAGGCAGATGCAGACTCAACGATTGCTTTATTTTCTGCAGATAAGGCATTGAATGCTTTTTGATTGATGAAGAAATCTAACTGAGGGCCACCCTCCCACCAACCTGGGTAGTAGTAGTTTGGCGCTACTTTGTTAAAACCTAGTTTTAAGTCATCGTAAGGACCCACCCACTCAGCAGAGTCAATCGTTCCTTTTTCCAATGCCGTGTAAATCTCGCCGCCAGGAATATTTTGCGGCACACCACCCATACGCTCAAATACGCGGCCAGCAAAACCACCAATACGCATTTTCATGCCTTTGAGGTCAGCTGCAGATTTGATTTCTTTACGATACCAGCCGCCCATCTGTGCGCCTGTATTACCGCCTGGGAAATTGATGATGTCGTACTTAGCGTAAAAATCACGCATCAGCTTCAAGCCATTGCCTTCGTACATCCAAGCTGTCATTTGACGGCTATTCAAACCAAACGGAATCGCACACCCCAAAGCAAAGCACTCATTTTTACCGTGGAAATAGTAAGGTGCGGTGTGAGCCATCTCGACAGAGCCTTGTTGCACTGCATCCACCACGCCAAAGGGAGGCGTGATCTCACCACCAGCATGAACAGAGATTTCAAACTTGCCACCAGACATAGCTTTTACTTTGGCAGCAAAAACTTCTGCTGCGCCAAAAATAGTATCGAGCGCTTTAGGGAAGCTCGACGACAGGCGCCACCGCACTGCGGCCTGGGCATTAACGACTGCAGGTGCAACACCAGCAGCTAGAACGCCAGCGATACCAGCGTTTTTAATTAGGGAACGACGATCCATGTAATTTACTCCGAGAGGTTAAGTTAAGTAATCCGAACACCTTGTGAGCGAACGAAGACCAGTAGTGATCACCTGTGATTGTAGGAAACTTCATCGTAACTTTGACTCGGGTTTTCCCTCGAACTACTTAAAGTTCTTGACTAAAGATCGGCCTAAACGTGATGAATAAATGCAGTGATTGAAGCTTCGATGCCTGAAGCGTCTAAACCTTGCATGGATAGCAATTTCGCAGGGTCGCCATGCTCAATAAAAATATCTGGCAAACCAAGTTGAAGTAATGGTTTTAATAACCCTAAGGTTTGCAAGGCTTCGCCCACGGCGCTGCCAGCGCCGCCCATGATTGCACCCTCTTCAACAGTGACCAACAGATCGTGCATATCTGCTATTTGCTTGAGCGTCTCAACATCCAATGGTTTCACCCAGCGCATATTGACCACGGTAGCATCTAGCTTCTCTGCAGCAACTAATGCTGGCTGCAATAGGGTGCCAAACGCAAGAATGGCTATTTTTTTACCTTCACTAGCGCCTTCACTAGAGCTTTTACGTCTGATTTCGGCTTTGGCATACGGCAAAGCTGTCAATGACGCATCAACAGCGACACCCGCACCAGCGCCGCGCGGATAACGCACTGCAACCGGGTGATTTTGCTCAAATGCCGTGGTTAGTAATTGACGGCATTCATTTTCATCCGCTGGGCATGCGATGCTCATATTCGGGACGCAACGTAGGAACGGTATGTCGTACGCACCCGCGTGTGTTGCACCATCCGCACCCACCAAGCCCGCACGGTCTAATGCAAACACAACGGGCAGATTTTGCAAAGCGACGTCATGAATCAACTGGTCATAAGCGCGCTGTAAAAACGTGGAATAAATCGCAACGACGGGCTTCAAGCCTTCACATGCCAAGCCTGCTGCAAAAGTAACGGCGTGCTGCTCAGCAATGCCGACATCGAAATAGCGCTCAGGAAAACGCCTCTCAAACTCAACCATGCCAGAGCCTTCGCGCATCGCAGGCGTGATGCCGACCAAGCGTTTGTCTTTATCTGCCATGTCGCACAACCATTGGCCAAATACTTGCGTAAAGGTAGTTTTGGCTGGCGTTGTGGCTTTTTGCAGACCGATACTAGGGTCAAACTTGCCTGGGCCGTGGTAAGCCACAGGGTCAGCTTCAGCGAGCTGGTAACCTTGACCTTTTTTCGTGACCACATGCAAAAACTGCGGGCCAGTGAGGTGCTTGATATTTTCTAGCGTCGGGATAAGCGACTCTAAATCATGCCCATCAATCGGGCCAATGTAATTAAAACCAAACTTCTCGAACAACGTTGCCGGCACAACCATGCCTTTGGCGTGCTCTTCAAAGCGTTTTGCCAGTTCAAACAAAGGCGGTGCTACTTTGAGCACCTGTTTGCCTGCATTTTTAGCAGCAGCGTAAAACTGGCCACTCATCAACTGCGCTAAATAACGGTTTAGCGCACCCACTGGCGGGCTGATGCTCATGTCGTTATCGTTCAAAATGACCAGCAAGTTGCAATCGGCCACGCCGCCATTGTTCAGCGCCTCAAAAGCCATGCCCGCCGTCATCGCGCCGTCGCCAATGATGGCCACCGAATAACGCTGCTCACCTTTGATTTTTGCGCCCAAAGCCATGCCCAAGGCAGCGGAGATACTGGTGCTGGAATGCGCCGTACCAAAGGTGTCGTACTCGCTTTCTTTGCGCATCGGGAAACCCGACAAGCCCCCCAACATGCGCAGGGTATCCATGCGATCGCGACGCCCCGTCAAAATTTTGTGCGGATACGTTTGGTGGCCCACATCCCACACTAAGCGGTCTTCGGGTGTATTGAAGACGTAGTGCAAAGCGACCGTGAGCTCGACCGTCCCCAGATTGGAACTGAGGTGACCGCCAGTTTTGGAAACACTGTCCAGCAGGTAAGCGCGCAGCTCGCTAGCGACCGCCTTGAGCTGGTCACGCGGTAGTTTGCGCAAATCAGCGGGGTCGTTGATCGTCTCTAGCAAGGGATAGGATGTAGGCAGTGGAAAGATCATTTTTAAATATAAATTGCTATAACTATAATAGCAGCTTAGGCAACTAATACGCCGGCTACATTCATATATTGAGTATTTACTGGTGAATATTAAACGTATTTAAAAGTATTAAGCAGCTCTATTGACGACCATATACGCCAATGACTGAAGCGCGCGCGTATTACTCAGCCCTGTTTGCTCAAGCGCCGCCAGTGCTTGCTGCAACAGCTTATCAGCATACGCTTTTGATGCGGCCAAGCCCATCAACGAGACAAATGTGGGTTTGTCCTGTTCGGCATCTTTACCTGCGGTTTTACCCAGCGTTGCAGTATCAGCGGTCACATCCAACACATCGTCCACCACTTGAAACGCCAAACCGATAGCCGCACCGTATTCTTGTAAAGCAATCTTCGCTGCTGGCGAGACTGTGCCGCAGGCAGCTCCCATCATCACACTGGCTTGCAGCAAAGCACCCGTTTTAAGGCGGTGCATCGTATGCAGTTCATCAATGGCGAGTAATTTCCCAACGCTGGCCAAATCAATCGCCTGCCCGCCCGCCATGCCGTGGCAACCTGCAGACAGCGCCAAAATCCGACAAAGTGTCGCTTGCACAGCCGTATCCACCACATCAGGCCCGGGCGTTAACAACTCAAAAGCCAGCGCCTGCAAGGCATCACCCGCCAGCAGAGCTTGCGCTTCACCAAATTGCACATGCACAGTGGGTTTGCCACGGCGCAAAATGTCGTTGTCCATGCAAGGCATGTCGTCGTGAACCAAGGAGTAAGCATGGATTAACTCGACCGCACAAGCCGCTCTAAGTGCTGCTTGGTTGGCTTTTTCCGAAGAGGCCTCAACGGACTCCGCTGTCGCCAGCACCAGTAAGGGACGCAAACGCTTTCCCCCATCCAACGCCGCGTAACGCATGGCTTGGCTCAAAACAGGGGCTAAATCTACGGTCAAGTTTGAATTGACTGAAGCATGGGGAGCGACCCAGTCTGACAGCGCTTGCTCAACGCGTAGAAGTTGGGCGCTCATCCACGCCTCGTGCTTTGCTGCTAAATGGTTCGCTGGATGACTCATTCTTGCACCCACGGCTTCAATTGGTCGCCATCAATGACGCTGATTTGCTGTTCAATCGCCTCTAACTTGGCATGGCAAAACTTGAGAAGCTCTGCGCCACGCTGGTAGCCGGCCATGAGTTGGTCTAACGGCAATTGCCCGGACTCAAGCTGCGCGGCCAATTGCTCCAGCTCTTGCAGAGCCGCTTCATAGCTGACAGGCGAAGCTGTTTTAGGTGCTTTGCTAGCTTTTGCGCCGGTTTCTGGCAATAAAGATTTGGTTGCCATGGTTACGAGAAGAAGGTAGTCATCAAAATATAAGCAAAAATAAAAGGTTAAGACCCAAATAAGCCTTAGCCTTGCATTTTATGTGATACCCGCCATCTACCTAGTCTGATGACAAAAAGCACTCATTTTGGCTATTTTGTCATCAAGCTAGGTAGCCACAATGAAAATGCGGGCACATAGGTCACTAAAAACAACGTGGCAATCAAGGCCCCGTAAAACGGCCAAATGGTGCGCATCACTTGCCCGACCGAGATGCCGCCAATGGCACAGCCCACAAATTGCGTGGTGCCGACCGGTGGTGTGTTCAAGCCCAGTGCACAGTTAATCAGCATCATCACGCCAAATGTCATCGGGTTCATGCCAAATTGCATGCAAATGGGCAGAAAAATGGGCGTGCAAATCAAAATTGTCGCGGCCATGTCCAAAAACGTGCCGAGTACAAAAAGAAGCACATTCACCATCAAAAAGATCAGCCATGGTGAATTGGTCAGCGACTTCATCCAATCGCCCGTCAATTGCGGTACTTCGTAAAGCGCAATAAAGTAGCCAAACGCAGCAGATATGCCAATCAGCAACAGAACCACACCCGTCGTTTTGCATGCTTTGGCACAAGCTTTAATAAAGTGCTCAAAGCTCAGGCTTCGATAAACAAACCCAGTAACGATCAACGCCCATAAAACTGCCGTGGCGGCTGATTCCGTCGCCGTAAACACGCCAGACAAAATGCCTGTCAAAATAATCACGATGATCATCAAACCAGGGAGTGCTGCTGCGAATGCTCTGGCCACTTCGCCCCAGCCCGCAAAATCACCCCGCGTTGGATAGCCCCGTTTAACCGCCACCAAATAAGCAGCGGTTAAATTACTTATCGTCAGTATGAGCGCCGGTATCAAGCACGCCAAAATCATGCCGAACACGCTCACGGATGCAATACCTGCCATCGACAGCACCAAAATAATGATATTGTGTGATGTCGGCATCAACGCACCCACCAGGGAAGCATGCGTGGTCACGTTGACGGCATAGTCCGCGTC
>JAYUJX010000054.1:0-2457 GCA_043764955.1 Polaromonas sp. | reverse complement strand
AACCTGTAGCCAATTGCAAAGCGCGTGCAGCTTTTAGCACCAAATCATCGTCGGGAAGTGGCGTTGTGAGGTCTTCACGGCTCAATTTTCCGTTAGGTCGCAGCTCAAAATGCAGGGTGTCGCACCAATCAATCAACATAAAAACCGATTGCAGCATGTGATAGCCATCTGCGCGTCGGCCTGTGATGTGCAAAAACAGGTTCAATTTGGCAGGAGCTGGGACGTCTAAGAGCGAATTCATGCAGATTCTGATTTATGTTGCTTTTATCAGGGTTGTTCTAGCGCAATACGAAGCTCAACAGCAGGTAGCGGACTGGTTCGCTTGGTAATCAGCCGCCGATTTTCAGTGTTTTGCATGTTTGATAAGTCAGTTTCCCAACCCTCAATGGGCGTATTGATACCTGCAAGCCAGTCAAACAACGCTGGCAACGGCAGTGCCGTACCTGTGACAGTTGCTATCAACTCATCGGTGGAGGCGTAGCTTGTGGTGGTGTTATTTGCTGCCAATATGGCTGTTTGCGGTGTCCATGTCAGTTTTGCTACGGTGTTACCAAGAGGTGAATTTAAGGTCAACTCGCCAGTCTTCGCATCTCCGCTGATGGAGAAGGCACCATAGAGCGATTGCGGTGTATCAGAAGCAATACGCAGCGATAACCGGCCTTGGTAGTGGGGGGTGTTGGCATTCGGTTTTGATGCTGAATCCTGTCCTTCAAATAGGCCGTTAGCCGGCGTATTTACAGCGCATCCAGCTATTAAATTTATAGCAAAAATCAGGCTAAAAAATCGTAAATAACGCCATAAACCCATCATAATTTCACGCCAAAGCGCTTCAATGTTTCCACCAACGTGTCGTTGTTTTTGTTGATTTTGACGCCTTCTTTCCACATGGCTGTGGCGCGGTCTTTGAGGCCTTGCTTCCACAGCACTTCGCCCAAATGCGCGGCAATCTCGGCGTCAGGTTTGCTTTTGTAAGCGGCTTCTAAAATACGTTGAGCTTCGGCCAAATTGCCCAGTTTGAACTCCACCCAGCCCAAGCTGTCCGCAATAAACGGGTCTTCTGGGGCGAGTTTCACGGCTTTTTGAATCAATACTTTGGCTTCGGGCAAGCGTTGGCTGCGATCTGCCAGTGAATAGCCCAGGGCGTTGTAAGCTTGCGGGTCTTCGGGTTTTGCGTCAATCACTTGTCGCAAAATGCGCTCCATCTCGTCCAACCGCTCTAGTTTTTCGGCCATCATGGCCAAGTCATATTGCAAATCGGCTTGATCGTCTTCATTGCTGTTGGCGATAGCTTTTGTCAGGGTGTCATACGCTTCTTGGTATCGTTTGTTGTTTTTCGCTATATTGGCTAACAAAATATAGGCGCGCGACTGGCTGGCGCTGCGTTGGGCAAGGGGCAAAGCGTCGGTCAATTGGATAAATTTATTCAGCGACACTTGTGCTGCTGCGGCCAAAGCGTTTGCATTGTTTTTATTGGCGGCATCTTGGCTCATTTGGTACTGCAAAGTGCCCAAAACCAGCCAGCTAGGTGCATACGTGGGCGAATCAATACTGAGCTTCTGCACCTGCGCCAATGCCTCTGTAAAGCGCACCAAAGTGACCAAGGTTCTGGCATACGCGAGGCGTATCTCTGGTTTGGATTGAGCAGCTGCGTTTGACAGATATTGTTTGACCAGCTGCTCCGCCAGCGGCTCTTTGGCCGCCATCAAGGCAATTGCTAACTGGGCAGCTTCATCATCATTTGCATTTTTTGCCAACGCTCGTTTAGAAACTTCAAGGGCAATGGCAAGGTCTGCTTTGCCTGCTGGCAGTTCTAGGCGGTTCATGCTCACCGAGATTTGCACCATGTAGCGTGCTGCATCAGTAGATGTTGGTATGGCTACCAGCCAAGCTCGCGCTGCTGACAATGCGGAATCTCCCGAGCGGGCTTGCAAAGCAATGGTGATGGCGCGCTCGAACAGCAAGGGGTCTTTGGTTTTACGGGCACTGTCTAGCATGAGAGCAAAGCCGATTCGAGGCTCATCGTCGAGCAGGTTCAACTCGGCTAACAAAATTTTATAAAAAGTCTCGGCATCCAGGGCGGAATTGTTAACTGGCTCTACCGACGCTGGCGACTCCGGCGCTGGCGTGGATTGCCCGAATGCAAGTTGTGCTGTGCCTAAAAAGCCCAGTAAACTTAAAACCGCGACGGCTATTGGCTTGAGGAATCGATGTTGATGCATGTAAGCATGATAATTCATGCAAAGTGACCTGCCTATATCCTCTAAGTTTGCATAACTACTCACTTGCCTAATTTAGCCAATTTATCAATTTAACAAACGAATGCCTGAATTACCCGAAGTTGAAGTGACGCGCTTGAGTTTTGCTTCCAGCATCGCTGGCGCACGCATTTTGGCTGTGCGAGTCGGCAAACCGCTGCGCTGGCCGCTACAGTGCGAGCCCGACGAATTGCTAGGCATG
>JAYUJX010000053.1:0-9210 GCA_043764955.1 Polaromonas sp. | reverse complement strand
ACCGTGACGCGGTGGCTGATTTGGCGGCTCTTGGGGCGACGGTGGTGGATTCGCCGGCTGGTTTGGGCAGCTGCGATGCGGTGTTGATTTGTGTGACGGGGTCGCCGCAGGTGGAAGCGGTGATGACGGGAGTGAATGGGCTCTTGAGTGCAGCCAAGCGCGGGTTGATCATCGTCGACACTTCTACCAGCGAACCCGAATCGACCGCCAAACTCGCAGCGCTGTGTGCACAGGCTGGGGTGGTGTATGTGGATGCGCCGCTGGGGCGCTCACCCGTGCAGGCGGAAGAGGGCAAGTTGAACACCATGGTGGGGGCGACGGCTGAGGTGTTTGCGCAGATTCAGCCGATTTTGGCGACTTATTGTGAAAACATCTTCCATGTAGGCGACTCGGGCGCGGGGCATATTGTGAAGCTGTTGAACAACTTCGTCGCTCAAGCGATTTGTACCGCGACTGCTGAGGCGTTTGCTGTGGGCGCGAAGGCTGGAATTGACCCTGCGGAGCTGGTCAAAGTGATCAGCGCGGGGCCTGTCAACAACGGTTTGTTCCAAGCCATGGCGAAGACGCTGGGCGGCGATTTTGCGGGTTTGAAGTTTGAATTAGACAATGCCCGCAAGGACTTACGCTATTACACGCATTTGGCGGAGATGGTGAATGTGCCGTCGTTTGTGGGAGAAGCTGTGCACCAGAGCTTGGCTACGGCGTCGAATTTAGGGTTTGGCTGCGAGTATGTGCCGTCGCTGGTGCGGGCGCAGGAGAAACTGACTGGGGTGAAATTTACGCCTTAAAAGACGGGCTAAATTAAGATTAATTATAGAAAACCATATGAATTTCAAATAAATTTGAATCTAGCCGGCGTGTTTACTGCCTTAACAGCTATTTAAAATATAGCAAAATTGCAAAGTCGACTTTAACGACTTTTAAGCATTAAAAATCGACTCTAGCCGGCGTATTTATTGCCTAGGGTGCTATTAAATTTGAGTAAAAATAGCGTTCCCCGTCAACTCATCATCAGCCGTGCAATTTAGTTGCAACTTCAGTGATGCGTTTGCCGTAGGCTTTGGCGGTGTCCAAGTCACCTTGAGGGATGTCTTCAGCTGGGCTGGTTGGGCCGACCTGGGCCATCACGCCTGAGTTGGAGCCGATGCGGTTGATGGTGCCGTCGTTCAAGGATGGCTGACCAACCCAGATCATGCCCTGCTGCATCGCCAAGGTAATGAAGTATTGGATGGAAGATAGTTTGTCGCCACTTGGGCTAGCAGAAATGGTGAAACCGCCGGCTACTTTGTCTTTCCAAGCGCTGGTGAACCAACGCTTGGAGGTGACGTCTGCAAACTTCTTGAACTGCCAAGACACCATGCCCATGTAGGTCGGGCTGCCCATGATGATGGCGTCTGCGGCGTCAACGTCTGCCCACTGGGCGTCGGTCAAATTGCCTTCTGCATCAATAGCGATGAGTTGCGCGCCTGCGCCCTCAGCCACAAATTGCGCAACGCGCTGGGTGTGACCGTAACCTGAGTGATAAACAACAACTGTCTTTGCCATGATATAAATTTCCTATATTATCTAATTAAAACAACAACTTACACTAAAAATGACTTAGCTTTTATACCAAGTCGAAAACTAAAACTTCAGCGTCAACGGCGTCTGTGAGCTGAACGACTGACTCGTCCACCAGCTTCGCAGCGTCGCCCGTTTTGAGTAAGTGACCATTCACTTTCAACTCGCCGCGCACCAAATGGACGTAGCTTTTGTGATTAGGCGCAAGCGTCAAACTAGCGGTTTCGCCTGCGCTGAACAAGCCGGCGTACAAAGCGGCATCGGCATGAATCGTGACCGAACCGTCCACGCCCGTAGGCGAGGCGACCAACTTTAGCTGCCCCTGTTTAACCGCACTGGCAAAGGTTTTTTGCTCGTAGCTAGGCGCGATATCTTGCGCGTTGGGCATGATCCAAATCTGCAGCAAATGCGTCGTTGCGTCGGGCGCGTGGTTGAATTCGCTATGCGTCACGCCGGTGCCTGCGCTCATGCGCTGCACGTCGCCGGGCGGGATGGATTCGATGTTGCCCATGCTGTCTTTGTGCGCCAATGAGCCTTGAACGACGTAGGTGACGATTTCCATGTTGCGATGGCTGTGCGTGCCAAAGCCTTGACCGGCAGCTATCCAGTCTTCGTTGATCACCCGCAGGTTGGCAAAACCCATGTGCTCAGGGTCGTGGTAACCGGCGAATGAGAACGAGTGGTAGCTTTTGAGCCAGCCGTGGTCAGCGTAGCCACGTTCTTGGGATTTGCGTAATGTGATCATGTAGTGAATGTAAGTGCTAACCCGTGGCTTGCAATGCAATGGTTTTGATGGCATTATTCAAATAATTTCAACGAGAGCATGACTATGACTCAAAATCCAAGAGATGTTTTGACCCCAGATGCGCTGGAGATGCTTCAACATATCTCAGAAACGGGCAGTTTTGCGGCAGCAGCGCGGTTGCAGGGTTTGGTACCCAGTGCGCTGACTTACCGTGTGCGGCAGATTGAAGATGCGCTGGATGTATTGCTGTTTGACCGTAGCTCGCGCAACGCACGGCTCACCCCTGCTGGCAAGGAGCTCTTGCGGGAAGGCACGCGTTTACTGCAAGACATTGACGCCATGGCACATCGCGTCAAACGCATCGCCACGGGCTGGGAGCCGCAGTTCACGCTGTCAGTGGACAGCATCATCTCAAAGTCAACGGTGATGGAGCTATGCGAAACTTTCTTCGCTCAGTTCAAAGGTGAAACTCCGCCTACTCGGTTAAAAATTCGAGACGAGGCCTTGTCAGGCACGTTAGAAGCTTTAATTTCTGGGCAGGCTGATATTGCATTGGGTGTCGCGAATGAACCCAGCGCCAACCCTGCCATCATCAACAAGCCGTTGGGTGAATTTAATTTTGTGTACGCCATCGCACCCAACCACCCGCTGGCCAACATGCCGGAGCCTTTGAGTGACGCCACGCTGCAGCTGCACCGCGCGGTGGCTGTGGCCGATTCCATTCAGCGTGGCACCGGTTTAACCTTTGGCTTGCTAGGTGGGCAAGATGTGTTTACCGTGCCCACGATGGATGCCAAGTTGGACGCACAACTGCGTGGCTTGGGTGCTGGCTTTTTACCCGAAAGCATGGTGCGGCCATATATTGAAACAGGCCGTCTGGTACAAAAAACAGTCAGCCGAGCAGAGCGCGTGGTACGCGTGGCTTATGCATGGCGCAGCGGCAACGCAGCAGGACAAGGCCGCGCGTTGCAATGGTGGCTGGCGCAGCTGGAGAGTGCTACAACCAGAGCAGCACTTTTGCACCAGTATTAATACTTTAGTGTTTCTCCTTGTCAATTTAAGCTGTCGTAAGAGGCTGTAAATATTGTATTTGGTGCTGAGATACAACAGACAAAGGCTGAGTCGCTCCTAAAATGATTGTTGCAAAAATCATGGCGACAACACAATGCAACAAGAAACCGCTGCGCGATTGGAAACAGAAGCTCCTTCAAACCTCGCGAACACAACTGCGTGCGCATCTGCGAACATTGAAGAACAGACTGTTAATTTTTCACCCGCCTACTTATCTTTATTAGGCTCAGCTTTACTTGCAGCTTGTGGCGGCAATGAGGATGGCAACCATGCAACAGCTACCAAAAGTGATTCTGCCAATTCTGCCATTGCAAACCAAGCGAACGCAGTAGGCGCCGATGCAAGCATCGCCAGCCAAGAAGATTCCGTGACTGGCTACCGACCGCCAGATGCGACTACAACCAACGGCCCCCCTTCTGCCGCAGGGTTTAACAATTTTCCAGTAGCTTACACATCCAACGATGCATCGCGTTTTTTGCTGCAAAGCCAATTTAATGCATCAGACGCTGAAATAGCCGCTGTGAAAGCCACCACATTTGCAGCTTACCTACAGCAACAGTATGCCAAGCCTATTGGGCAAACAGGTCTGCAGTGGTTAGATGCAGGAGGGTATGGAATTTCTGACAAAAACAGCTATTTTTCCCAAACCTATCCTGGTGAAGGCATGATTTGGAACCAGCTGTTCACATCGCAAGACGCCATGCGCAAACGCGTAGCTTTGGCTCTGTCAGAGTTTTTTGTGGCATCTCAACTCGGACTTAATTTTACTTGGCAAAGCTACGGTCTTGCCCAATACTGGGATTTGCTGGTTGAAAATGCATTTGGCAATTACCGCCAAGCGCTTGAGGACGTGACACTCAGCGCAGCCATGGGGTATTACCTCAACACCAAAGGCAACGAAAAAGAAAACGCGTCGACAGGTCGCGTGCCAGACGAAAACTATGCCCGCGAGGTGATGCAGCTTTTCAGCGTCGGCTTGTACCAGCTGAATCTTGACGGCACAGAAAAGTTAGATGGCAACGGCAAAAAAATTGAAACCTACACGCAAAGCGATGTGACCAACTTGGCGCGCGTGTTCACAGGTTACAACTTCGATGTTCGCACCGCAGACCCCAAAGTACCGGTCTACAACAGCGACGGCACATTAGCTACCTACACGGTTGAAAGCAAAGACTCTGTGCTCAGACCCATGGCATTGACGGCAAGCAAGCACTCAACGCTTGCGGCTACTTTTTTAGGTACGACAGTACCAGCCAATACTGCTGGCGCTATAGCGCTAAAAACAGCGTTAGACACCTTGTACAACCACCCCAATGTTGGCCCCTTCTTTGGCAAACAGATGATCCAGCGCTTGGTCACCAGCAACCCTAGCCCTGCATATGTGGCGCGTGTAGCGGCGGCTTTTAACAACAATGGCGCTGGTGTGCGGGGTGATTTAAAAGCGGTTTGGACAGCCATCTTTTTAGACGACGAAGCACGCCGCACGTACACCGTGTCAACCGTGCCAGTGCCGGCGCCTGCTGACCCATCAGCCATTCGGAATGCCGAAGGTCGCCTGAATCGCAACATTGCCGACAAAGCCTTTGGCAAACTACGCGAGCCCATGCTGCGCTTTGTGCAGTGGGGGCGAACTTTTGGGCTAGGGCCTGCTGAGGCGGGCTTTGTCTATTGGAAAATCCCAGAAACCAGCAATCCCGCAAATGCGCTGGGGCAAAGCCCGTTTCGATCACCCTCTGTTTTTAATTTTTTCAGACCTGGTTTTATTCCACCTAGCAGTGCCTTGGCTGCGACCAACACAACAGCGCCAGAGTTTCAACTGGTCAACGAGACGACGGTTGGCGGGTATTTGAACTTCATGCAGGATGTTATTCGCAGTGGTTTGCGCAGCTACATAGACCCTGCAGTCCCACAAGATTCGTATCCATCTGGACTGGGTTACAAACTGCACACAGTTGCAACCTATGCCCCTGAATTAGCACTTTTTGCCGATGCCACAGCTCTGGTAAAGCGTGTCAATTTATTGATGGCTGCTGGACAAATTTCAGATGCAAATCAAGTCCTGATGATTACCGCTGTCGCTTCAATGCCTGTCAACTCTACGGTTGCCGCAACTCTGGCAAGTCAAAAAATGGATCGTGTAGCTGCGACTGTTTTGATGGCAATGGCCAGCAGCGAATACTTGATCCAAAAATAAACCCATTCAAAATCACACGATGAGACGACCCTATGCATGCATCAGACATTGACTCTCCCGGCCGCCGTGCCTTTTTGCAGCGCTCTGCACAGCTAGCTTTCACGGGTGCAGCGTTACCCACAGTCTTGAACTTGGCTGCCATGGGCGACGCGGCTGCCTTCAGCGCGCCTGATGGCAGCTACAAAGCACTGGTTTGCATCTTTTTGTATGGTGGCAGCGACTACGCTAATACTGTTGTTACCTATGACGATGCAAGCCATGCGGCATACAGCGCCATCAGAACCAATATTGCCATCCCCAAAGCAAGCCTTACTGCAACGCGCTTGATTCCCACAACGGCATTGCCTGGCCGTGAATATGCGCTTCACCCTTCTATGCTTAGTTTGGCAAATCTGTTCAACACAGGCAAAGCAGCCGTACAGCTCAACGTGGGCCCACTGGTTGTCCCAATCAACAAAACGCAGTACAACGGCACCAATCGCACGCTTTACCCGCTGCCGCCCAAGCTTTTCTCGCACAACGACCAGCAAAGCCTTTGGCAATCAACATACCCTGAGGGCTCAACCATAGGCTGGGGCGGCGATATTGGTGATTTGGCGATGGCGTCGAATACCAACTCACTCTTTACCTGCGTTTCGATCACCGGTAACTCCGTTTTTCTGTCCGGCGACTCGGCTTTGTCGTACCAAGTTAGCACGGGCGGGGCGGTCAAAATCAATGCGGCAAACAATAATGTCTATAGCTCTGCCAACGTGAAAGCTGTGATCAGTGGGTTGCTAAAAGAATCCAGAAGCCATATTCTAGAAAATGAATACAACCGCGTGACCAAGCGTGCGATTGATGCAGAGGTGGCTATAACTTCTGGCATTGGCAGTGGCATTCCTTTGGGAGCGGGTGCTGAGTTTGCCCCATTCATACCTGTTTTATCAGGCAACAACCTTGCATCCCAACTCAAAATGGTCGCCCGCTTGATAGCTGCACGTTCTAGCTTGGGGGCAAAAAGACAGGTGTTTTTTGTCTCCGCCGGGAATTATGATTTGCACGATAATTTGGTTGCCGGTCAAGCTCAGAACATGACAGTTTTGAACAACGCCCTCAATGCTTTTTACCAAACCACGGTTAACTTGGGCGTTGCAGACAAAGTAACCTCATTTACAGCCTCAGACTTTGGTCGTACGCTCACATCCAATGGCGATGGCTCTGACCACGGCTGGGGCAGCCACCACCTCGTTGTGGGTGGCGCAGTGAATGGTCAGGAATTTTATGGTGTTGCGCCACCAGTTAGCAATACTGATACGACTAGCCCGAACGACCAGTGGCATGTTGGCCAAGGTCGATTGCTACCGACAACCTCGGTTGACCAATACGCCGGCACATTAGCGACTTGGTTTGGCGTCAATCCCGACAGCGTCGACGGTGCGGTGAGTGAGTTAGAGAGCATATTGCCGAATTTGAAAAACTTTGGCACTACGGCAAATGGTATCAACTATCCAAAAAATATGGGGTTTATGAAGGCGCCATAACAGTGCATACTGTATGCTCCACAATAACTTTTGGAGAACAACAGATGAAACGTAAACGAAGCACCAAAACCTCTGATTTCAAACCTGCAACCACAGCATCAAACAACCATCCTTCAGCTGCTTCGTCATCTTCTTCACGACCTTCGCGTCCCTCTGCATCCTCCTCGAAATCTGCGTCAAAATCCATCGCAAAACCAAGCGCCAAACACTTCGCAGTCATAGGCGCTGGTATCGCGGGCATAGCCTGCGCCCGCACACTGGTACAAGCTGGCCACCAAGTGACAGTATTTGAGAAAAGCCACAGCGCTGGTGGCCGCATGAGCACACGCAGTTCGTCTTTTGGCAGCTTCGACCACGGTGCGCAATATTTCACAGTGCGCGATGAGCGCTTTGCCAAAGCGCTTGCTACTTCCCCCGGTTTGTGCAAACCGTGGAGTGCCAATACCGTACGCGTGCTGGACGAGCATGGTCGTGTGGCTGCTGCTGGCTTGCCCTCCAAAGAATCACATTTTGTTGCCGTGCCGGGCATGAACGCCCTAGTCAAACATTGGGCGAAACCGATTGAAGCTTCACTTGAACTTGCCACCAAAGTCACCAAAATTGAACGCGACGCTTTGAACGCGCAGCAATGGCAGCTTCGCACCAGCGGTGAAGATGATTCGCAAAAAGTTTACTCAGGCTTTGATGCCGTGCTACTTGCCATGCCGAGCGAGCAAGCGCACAGCTTGCTGCAAACTTCGAAACAAGGCGCTGAGTTGATCAAATCAGTCCGCAAAGTCAGCGTCGCGCCCTGCTGGACGCTGATGGTTGCCTTTGCCAACGCCGTGCAACCGACCATGTCGCACTTGGGCCCGCAGTGGAATGCCGCGCGCAGCTCGCACCACCGCATTTCGTGGCTGGCACGTGAGTCGAGCAAGCCAGGTCGCGGCTCAGTCGAGCGCTGGACGGTACAAGCCAGCCCTGCGTGGTCTGCGGAACATCTGGAAGACGCCGCACCGCGTGTGCAAGCCAAGCTGATCAAGGCTTTTTCAGAAGTGACCGGTATTCGCGCAGAGCCAACTCATGCTGATGTGCACCGCTGGCGCTATGCGCAAACCACATTAGCGCTGGGCAAGTCCCACTTATGGGATGCCAAATCAGGCATTGGCGTTTGTGGTGATTGGTGCCTAGGCCATCGGGTGGAAGATGGTTTTGTGTCCGGCTTGGAATTGGCCTTATCAGTGGCGTAAATACGGCATGAGCGACGCCGGGCCGCCCCAAGGCGCGAAGGCTCTTTCGGGGGGCAGCGCAGCACATGCAGTGGCAAGCGTGGGGGCAACATATATCGGGCGGTTTGCCCCCTCCCCCACGGGCCCGCTGCATGCGGGCTCGCTCGTTGCGGCATTAGCCAGCTACCTGGACGCCAAGGCGCACGGCGGTAAGTGGCTGGTTCGCATGGAAGATGTCGATTCACCGCGTTGCATTGAGGGCATGGACACAACCATCTTGCAGCAACTTGCAGACCTAGGATTGCTACCCGACGAGCTGCCCGTCTATCAGTCACAACGGAGCGCTTTGTACCAAGCCGCATTGGACAAACTCATCGCCGAGCACAAAGTTTTCCCTTGCAGCTGCTCGCGCAAAGATGTGGCAGCAGCTATTGCAGAAGCGAGCCCTTTAGCCAAGCCACGGCACGGTGAACTCGTTTACCCAGGCACTTGTCGCCACGGTATGACGCAACAGCTAGCACTCTCCGCTCAACCTGCTTGGCGATTCATCACCAGCGGCGAGGTTAAGGTGCAGATCGGCGATTTCGTCCTCAAACGCGCCGACGGCTGCTTCACCTACCAGCTGGCCCTGGTGGTGGACGACGCGCAGCAAGGCATCACCCACGTCGTGCGTGGTGCTGACTTGTTGGACAACACACCGCGCCAAATCGCCTTGCAACAGGCGCTGGGCTACACCACGCCGCAATACCTGCATACGCCGCTGGTGATGGCAGGTGATGGACAAAAGCTGTCCAAACAGAACGGTGCCGCGGCTTTGGATACCTCAATCCCCTTAAAAACGCTGAATGCAGCGGCTAAGTTGCTAAATTTAACGGCGCAAGCCGACCGGTTTGACGATGCGCTGCAGGC
>JAYUJX010000052.1:0-2471 GCA_043764955.1 Polaromonas sp. | reverse complement strand
AAGATTCTGCAATGCGCCCGGTTTTAAGTAGCGAATTATGGCGATTCAGCTTCATCACCTTGCGTAAATCAGCCACCATTTGGTCGCGCCAGCGGTTGTTGGCAATAGCCAAGAGGCGCATGTGGAATTGCTCATTCACTGAGAAAAATCGTTCCGTATCAATAACTTGCGTTTTTCCCGCCGCAGGTACGGTGTCTTCCAGCGCTTCGTGCAGCTTGCCCAACTCGGTCATCTGCGCGTCCGTCGCCGTGCTGGCAACCACGCCAGCGGCATCGCTTTCCAGCAGGCTGAGCAGGTGGTAAACATCGCTTAAATCTTGCTCAGACACTTCCGTCACATACGCGCCGCGTCGCACTTTCATGGTGACCAAGCCTTCAGTCGCCAGCACTTTCAGCGCTTCGCGCAGCGGGGTGCGGCTGATGCCGTATTCTTCGGCGAGTTTGAGTTCGTCAATCCAGCTGCCAGGCTCTAAATCACCCGAAGTTCGCTTAAAAATGCGCTGACGCAGCAATTCGGCCACTTCTATATAGAGGGCTTTGGGCGAAAACGAGCGCACGGGGGAATCCGATTCACCAGTATTTGGTGCATTTGCGCCTAAAGTAGTCTCATTTGGCGGTGAAATTGGTTGTTTTAGCTGAATAACGGCGGGCATGGTGTGAATTGTAAGCTCAGAATAATATTTTGCATTAATAATTATAAATAACGTAGAATAAAACCAACAACATAAAGAAGGCTTCGACAAGCTCAGCCCGAACGGTTGGGGGCGAAGTTTGCCCAAATCAAAGTAAAACGACTATGACCACAGAATTCAAGCCTTCCAACCTTGCCGACTGGCACAAAGCCGCTGCCAAATCTGCCCCCAATGGCGACGTTGCAGCGCTCAACTGGCACACGCCCGATGGCATCGCCGTCAAACCGCTGTACACAGCGGAAGACACCAAAGATTTGCCGTACACCAACACCTTGCCCGGCTTTGAGCCCTATGTGCGCGGACCACAGGCGACCATGTACGCCGTGCGGCCTTGGACGATTCGCCAGTACGCAGGTTTCTCCACCGCTGAAGAGTCCAACGCCTTCTACCGCAAAGCGTTGGCTGCGGGCGGACAGGGTGTGTCGGTAGCGTTTGATTTGGCAACCCATCGCGGCTACGACTCTGACCATCCCCGCGTGACCGGCGACGTGGGTAAAGCGGGTGTTGCTATCGATTCTGTAGAGGACATGAAAATCCTGTTTGACCAGATTCCGCTCGACAAAGTATCTGTGTCCATGACCATGAACGGCGCGGTGCTCCCGGTGCTGGCGGGCTACGTGGTAGCGGCTGAAGAGCAGGGCGTGAGTCAGGACAAATTGAGCGGCACGATTCAGAACGATATTCTGAAAGAGTTCATGGTGCGCAACACCTACATCTACGGCCCCGCACCGTCCATGCGCATCATTGGCGACATCATCGAGTACACGGCGCAGCACATGCCCAAGTTCAACTCGATCAGCATTTCCGGTTACCACATGCAGGAAGCCGGCGCGAACCAGGCGCTGGAACTGGCCTTCACACTGGCAGACGGCAAAGAATATGTCAAGACTGCTATCAATAAAGGCATGGACGTGGACGGCTTTGCCGGTCGCCTGAGCTTTTTCTGGGCGATTGGCATGAACTTCTACCTAGAAGTCGCCAAAATGCGCGCCGCCCGCTTGCTGTGGTGCCGCATCATGAAGGGCTTCGACGCCAAATCGCCAAAAAGTCTGATGCTGCGCACCCACTGCCAGACCAGCGGCTGGAGTTTGACCGAGCAAGACCCGTACAACAATGTGGTGCGAACCACCATCGAAGCGATGGCGGCTGTCTTTGGCGGCACGCAAAGCTTGCATACCAACAGTTTTGACGAGGCAATTGCCCTGCCGACCGAGTTTTCCTCGCGTATCGCCAGAAACACCCAGCTCATCATCCAAGAAGAAACCCACATCACCAGCGTCATCGACCCCTGGGCGGGCAGCTACATGATGGAGTCGCTCACCAATGAAATGGCCGAGAAAGCCTGGGCCATCATCGAAGAAGTCGAAGCCATGGGCGGCATGGTCAAAGCGGTGGACAGCGGCTGGGCTAAGCTGAAAATCGAAGCAGCCGCAGCTGAAAAGCAGGCTCGTATCGACAGCGGCAAAGACGTGATTGTCGGCATCAACAAGTACAAACTCGCCACTGAGGACGCCTTGGAAACCCGCGAGATCGACAACGTCACCGTACGTGACGGACAGATCGCCAGATTGAACGACATCAAGTCAAAGCGCGATACAGCCGGCGTATCTGCTGCTTTAACTGCTATTACAAATGCAGCAAAAGAAAACTCTGGCAACCTGCTGGATTTAACCATCAAAGCCATGCGTTTACGCGCCACCGTGGGCGAGGTCAGCGATGCTCTGGAACAAGTCTACGGTCGCCACCGCGCTGATCCGCAAAAAGTACAAGGCGTTTACGC
>JAYUJX010000051.1:0-2475 GCA_043764955.1 Polaromonas sp. | reverse complement strand
GCCGCCTCTACCTGCCCGAGATCAACTCCCCCAACGGCCCGCGCCGCGCCGGCGCCGAACGCGCCGCCATCAACGCGCCCATGCAGGGCACAGCGGCAGATTTGATCAAGCTCAGCATGGTCAAGGTGCAAGAAGTGTTAGACGCTGAAAAACGCGGCACCAAAATGATCATGCAGGTGCATGATGAGCTGGTGTTTGAAGTGCCTCTGGGCGAGGTCGATTGGTTAAAACATGAGATTCCGCGTTTGATGGCGGGTGTGGCGCACCTCAAAGTGCCGTTGTTGGCAGAGGTCGGCGTGGGTGAGAATTGGGAGAAAGCGCATTGATTCGTCGCTTGTCCTAGCCAAAACCACCAAAAAGCGTATAAAGATGAAGCATTGACTCCTGAAATGTCGCCATGCACACCCCGTTTTTACGCTTCGCAGGTTTTTGTCTCCTAACACTTGCCGCCGTTACAGCCGCCGCACAATCCCCCCGTTTCGAAGTGGTCGCCAAAGGCCTGGAGCATCCGTGGGCCGTCGCGTTCATGGGTGATGGCCGCATGCTGGTGACCGAGCGACCGGGTCGCCTGCGTGTGGTGGCCGCGAATGGCGTGTTGGGTGAACCGGTGCAGGGTTTGCCAAGCATAGACGCGCGCGGGCAGGGCGGCTTGTTGGATGTGGTGGTGGACTCGGCTTTTCGCCAAAACCGCACGCTTTATTTTTGCTTTTCGGAACCCGCCCCTTCCGGACAATCAGCGCAATCTGCTCAATCCGGCAACAGCACCGCGCTGGCGCGTGCCAGGTTAAGTGATGATGCGCGCCGTCTGGAGGCGGTGCAGGTGATTTTCCGACAAGTCCCCAAATTCAGCAGTAGCGCACATTTTGGCTGTCGCATCGTCGAAGCGCTGAAAAATGGCCAACCCGACGGCACGCTGTTTTTAACGCTGGGCGACCGTTTTAGCCGGATGCAAGATGCGCAGACGCTGGACAACCACCACGGCAAAGTCGTGCGCGTGGGCAAAGACGGCAGCGTGCCCAAAGACAACCCCTTCGCTAATTCCGCTGGTAATACGCCCAATGCCAAACCCGAGATCTGGAGCTACGGCCACCGCAACCCACAGGGCGCGGCACTGTCACCTGACGGTACGCTTTGGACGCATGAGCACGGCCCGCAGGGTGGCGACGAGATCAACCAGCCGCAGGCGGGCAAAAACTATGGCTGGCCGGTCATCTCCTATGGCGAGAACTACGGCGGTGGCAAAATCGGTGAAGGTATCACGTCGAAGCCCGGGTTGGAGCAGCCACTGCACTACTGGGTGCCGTCGATTGCGCCGTCCGGCATGGCGTTTGTGACCTCAGACAAATACGGCAGCGCTTGGCGCGGTAACCTGCTGATCGGTTCCCTCAAGTTTCAGTACCTGAACCGCATCGTGCTGGATGGCAACAAGGTCGTGCGTGAAGAAAAACTGCTGACCGACCTGAACCAACGCATCCGCGATGTACGGCAAGGCCCAGATGGGCTGATCTACGTGCTGACCGACGCCAGCAACGGCCAGCTCATCCGTTTGCTGCCCAATAAATAGAACCCTCAAATATACACCTGAAATACGCCTCTAGCCGTTGTTTTTATTGTCTAAAGTGCTATAAAAAGTATAGTAGATTTTGGGTTAATTTAATCCAAATTAACTGTTTATAAATACAGTAAAATTGGTAATCACGGTACGTAGATTGATGGTTTAAGCTGATTTTTAAAATTAACCTACTTGCCAAATTAAACCAACTAGGTTAATATTGTTACGGAAAAGAACGCGCCTCATTGCAAGTTGATGGTTGTCAAAATGCTAGTTGAAACTGGCAATGTCAAAGCGACGGCAAGTGCATTTAGCGGTGCTAGGGACTTGGGTATAACCAATTTAGCTGGTATGTGTGCTGTCGTGATGTCTTTAAATGGGAGTAACTTTTTTAAAAGTATGACAACCCATGCCGACCATCGCATTTGGCAAGACGTGTACCACGCCACAACCGCCAGCGGCGATGATGTGTATTTGAAATTAACCGTTATTGATGACGTTTTGATTGTTTCATTCAAGGAACTATAACCATGAAATGCCCATCCTGCGGCGCTGCCGAGTTGATGCACGACACCCGTGATTTGCCCTACACCTACAAAGGCGAAACCACGGTGATTCCTTCTGTCACGGGTGATTTTTGCCCCGTCTGCAGCGAAGTTATTTTGGATGCCAAACAGGGCGACCGTTACAGTGAGTTGATTGGCGTGTACCAAAAGCAAATCAACGCCGCTTTTGTTGACCCCAGCTACATCACCACCGTCCGTAAAAAGCTGGATTTAGACCAGCGCGAAGCTGCTGAAATCTTTGGCGGCGGGGTGAATGCGTTTTCGCGCTACGAAAACGGCAAAACCAAGCCGCCGTTGGCTTTGGTCAAATTGTTGAAAATGTTGGACAGACACCCTGATTTGCTGGCGGAAGTGCGG
>JAYUJX010000050.1:0-2482 GCA_043764955.1 Polaromonas sp. | reverse complement strand
GTTTGTTTTTAGAAGAGGCTGCTGGCGTTTCTAAATACAAAGAGCGTCGCCGCGAGACGGAAAACCGTTTGTCTGATACGCGTGAGAACTTGACGCGGGTGGATGACATCATGCGCGAGCTGACCGCCAATCTGGAAAAGCTTGAAAAACAGGCCGAAGTCGCCCAAAAATACAACCAGCTACAGGCGGATGTGACACTGAAGCAGCAACAGCTGTGGTTTTTAAAACGTGCAGAAAGCGAAGCCGATCAAGCCAAAGTCAAAGCCGAGGCCCTGCAAGCGACCACTGCATTAGAAAGCCGGATTGCAGATTTGCGGCATATTGAGTCTGAATTGGAAACCATCCGCCAAGCGCATTACAGCGCGGGCGACCAAGTGAACCAGTCACAGGGCCACTTGTACGAAGCCAGCGCAGAAGTTGGGCGCTTGGAGGCCGAAATTCGCTTTGTGGTCGAAGGCCGCCAGCGGGTTGAGCAGCGCTTGTTGACGCTAAAACAGCAAACGACCCATTGGGCCACCCGCAAGGGCGATGCGCTGTTAGAGTCTGAAACTTTGGCGGCGCAAAGTCTAGAAGCCGAAGAAAAAGATGCACTGGTCGCCGCCCAAGTTGAAGAGCAATCGGGTCAATTGCCTGAACTGGAAGACGCCTTGCGCCAAGCGCAACGTACTGCGAATGAGCAGCGCAGCACGGTTGGCCAGGTGCAGCAGCAAATTCAGGTGTTGGCAGCCGACCAACGCAATATTGAAGACCAATCGCGCCAACTCAATACGCGGCATCAGCGCTTGACAGCTGATAGAAACGCTTTGTCGGCCCCTGATGAGCAGCGCTTGGTGAATATGCAAACCCAGCTGGCTACGGCGGTAGAAGCGCAAACTGTGGCGGAAGCCCGCCTGCACGAGCTGCAAGACAGCGTGCCGCAGCTGGATGATGCAAGACGCGCGCAACAACAGTTTGTCAATGCGGAGTCTGCCAAGCACGCTGGCTTAGCCGCGCACATGGAAGCTTTGAAAGCACTGCAAGACAAAGTCAAAACCGACGGCAAATTGAAGCCTTGGTTGGCCAAGCATGGTTTGGATGGCTTGGCGGGTTTGTGGAGCAAGATCCACATCGAGCAAGGTTGGGAAAATGCCTTAGAAGGCGCTTTGCGTGAGCGTTTGGGTGCGCTTGAGGTGTCGCGCTTGGACATGGTGCGTGGCTTTTTGGGAGCTGCGGGTGCTGACGCACCGCCCGCAAAATTGGCTTTTTACAGCCCACCACAAGCCGGCCTGCCAGAAGCAAAAAGCACGATGCCGCGTTTGTCTGATTTGCTCAGACTGCACGATGCGGGTCAAAAAGCCCTGTTGAACGACTGGTTGCATGGCTGCTACACCGCGCCATCGTTTGACGAAGCGATGGCGAATCGCAGCAAACTGCAAGCGGGTGAGGTTATTTACGTCAAAACGGGTCATGCTGTTACCTTGTTCAGCGTCAGTTTTTATTCGCCAGATTCTGAGCAATCCGGCATGTTGGCGCGGGCACAAGAGATTGAGAGTTTAGAAAAAGAGCTGCGTGCGCAAGTGCTGATTGGTGAAGAATCTCGTTCTGCCTTGATTCGTGCCGAAGCGGCATATACCGAAGCAACTAACAAATTGTCCGCTTTGCGCCGTGAAGCTGCTGAAGGTCAATCCCGCACCCACAGTTTGCAGGTTGAAACTTTGCGCATGTCGCAAATGGCAGAGCAAACCAAAACACGTAGCGATCAAATCAATTCTGATTTGGCTGAAATCAACGCGCAATTGGAAGACCTGCAAGAGCGACGAATTACCGCAGAAGGCCGCTTTGAAGAGTTGGATATGCAATTGGCGGATACGCAAGAGCGCCATGCGCAGCTGGATGAGCACGTCATCACCGCAGAGCGAAAGTTGAACGAATCGCGCGAACAGCAGCGCAGTTTAGAGCGCTCGGCGCAAGAAGCTTTGTTTGCAAAGCGCAGTTTGCAAGCGCGCTTGGCCGAATTGCAGCGTGCTATTGAAACGGCAGCACAGCAGGCATTGTCTTTAGCGTCGGAAGAGGTCATCGCTACTGATGAGCTAGGAAGACTGAGTGCTGTAGCTGCGCAAACGGGTTTGCAAACGGCACTGTCTACCAAGTTAGACCGTGAAGCGGCTTTGTCTGCTAAGCGCAGCGAGTATGACGATTTGACTACAAAATTACGCGCTACAGATGAGCGCCGTTTACAGCTAGAGCGTGAGTTAGAGCCACTGCGTTTGAGGCTAACCGACTTTGCTTTGAAGGAGCAAGCAGCGCGATTGGGCTTGGAGCAATACACGCAGTTGTTGCTTGATTTTCAAGCGGATTTGGAAGCGGTTGCACTGTCCATCACAGAAGGCAACGTTCGATTAACGGGTTTGCAATCTGATATTGACCGTTTTAACCGTGAAGTAACCGCCTTGGGCGCGGTGAACTTAGCGGCCTTGGATGAATTGACTGCAGCACGTGAACG
>JAYUJX010000049.1:0-2486 GCA_043764955.1 Polaromonas sp. | reverse complement strand
GGACAAAGCCATTTTCATCGTTACCGCTGAACTGCGCTGCACCCGCAGCTGAGCCACGCACATGGTGGTCCCACGCGTCGTTGTTGATAAAAGTGACTTTAGCCCCTGGGCGCACGATGGTGACTGCGGGGATGAACTGCATGCTGGCTTGCGATATCGTCGCGGCCAAGGGTGGCGGTGTTTTGGGGGACGACACACCGCTGGTGATGACCATCACCACAGCATCCGGCGTGGGTTTGCCATCTTTGTCCACGACATTGACTGATAAACTGGCGGCATAGCTAAATGTGCTTGTAGCCAGCGTAAATATTAACTGAATAGCTATATTTTTGATAGTAAAAAGTGACTTTTGATGGTTAAGTGAGCGCATGTACTGGCCTTTTAAAGTGGTTCTCATCTATATCATACGCACAAGCAGGCTACTTGGATGCAAAAACGCAGCTAAACCCATGCATCCACAGCGTGTATGACTTGTGCTGGAGCGTCCTGTGCATCGCAGGCCACAACGCGGCGATTTGGCATAGAGCGCAGCCAAGTGAGCTGGCGTTTGCACAGCTGGCGGGTGGCGGCGATGCCTTTTTCTCTCATCTCAAAAGCTGTTTTTTTATCCAGTCCAGCATCTTGAGCAGCATCTAACGCTTCCCACATTTGACGGTAGCCCACGCAGCGGATGGAAGGTGTGTCCAAGTGCAAATCGCCCCGTGTGCGTAGGCTGCGCACTTCTTGCTCAAAGCCGCTTTGCAGCATCGCATCAAAGCGCTGCGCGATGCGCTGGTGCAGCCAGGCGCGGTCATTCGGTTCGAGCGAAATAAATAGTGAATTAGGGTGTTCAAATTGGCTCTCAAAATGGCCTATGGCCGACGTATTTAATGCCTGATTAGCTATATTATTGATAGTAAAATTGGAGGCCTTCTTGTTCGTATGAAACGACGACATGGGTTGCCCGGAGATGCGATACACCTCCATAGCGCGCTGAATGCGTTGTGCATCATTAGGCTGCAAGCGGGCAGCGGTGATGGGGTCAACCTCGGCTAATTTACGGTGCATAGCCAGCCAGCCGATGTGCGCGGCTTCTCGTTCCAATTCAGCGCGAATCTCTGGGTTGGCCGATGGCATGTCGTCCAAGCCCTCAAACAATGCTTTGAAATACAACATCGTGCCGCCCACCAGCAGCGGCAAATGCCCACGAGCGGTGATTTCAGCGATCAAACGCGTGGCATCTTTGGCAAACTCAGCCGCAGAGTAGGGCGTCAAGGGGTCGCGGATATCGATCAAATGGTGCGGCACAGCGGCTAATTCTGCCGCGCTGGGCTTAGCGGTGCCAATGTTCATGCCGGTGTAGACCAAGGCTGAATCTACACTGATGATTTCTGTGGGTATTTTTCCCTGCAAATGATGAGCAATTGCCAAAGCCGCTGCGGTTTTACCCGATGCTGTGGGGCCTGCAATGGCGATGTAGGGTTGCAAATCAGGGTTCATACCATCAGATTTCCAGGCTCTTTTCAAGCTTTTGCATGGCGCTGAACGGCTGTCCAAGCGACGATGCTGATGCATATCGACCAAAACCAGACTGCCAAAATCATCGGCATCGAGCTGCCATCGCTGGCAAAGCTCAGCCAAATACCGGTTAGGAAGGCGATCAGCATCATCAAAAAGCCGTTTAATGCTGCCGCAGTACCAGCAGCTTGGCCAAAAGGACCAATCGCACCGGTTTGGCCACAGGGCTGATGCACGCCGTGCCCGATGGCGATCAAGTAATACGGCAATATCAACGCCCACGGGCTGTGGATGCCAGAAAAGGCGAACAGCGCCAACAAGGAACCTCCACTCAGCGACATTCCACCTGCAATGGCGACGCTGCGCGCAATGCCGCTGCGCCTGATTTGCCATCGACACCACACCGTGCCGCTTAAGTAAAAAGCGGACATACCAAACATGATGAGGCCATATTGCGGCGGTGTGAAACCGTGGATTTTGATGAAGACGAACGATGACGATGCTAAAAATGTAAACAACACCCCGTAAGAGGCGAAAGACAATGCCGAGTAGGTCAAAAAAATGGGGTTTTTCAAAATGAACCACCAGGTTTTAAACAATGAGCTAGGCTGCAATGCGCTTAAATTTTTTTTCGTTAGGGTTTCATTAAACTTTAAAAAAACCATGCACAGTGTGGCAATGCCAAAAACGGCCAATGCAAGCAAAGCTGTCTTGGCTCCCCAGTGCCCAGCTAAATAGCCACCTAAAGGGGCGCTGAGGCAAGCGAAAACGCCAAGTCCAGTTAAACCCTTTGACATCACTGTCACGCCGACAAGAGGCGTGTATAAATCTCTCACCAGCGCTCGCCCACACATCACTACTGCGCCCATCGCCAAGCCTTGCATGATGCGCCAAGTGATGAGCAAATCCATCGAGTCGGCGAAAGCACACCCAATAGCCGCTAGTGAGTACAAAACCAAACCGATCAGCAAAATTGGCTTGCGCCCAAA
>JAYUJX010000048.1:0-2487 GCA_043764955.1 Polaromonas sp. | reverse complement strand
CTTTGATTTCGCGGTCGTTCAACTTGGCTGACACTTGCGTCATTTGCAGGCTATTTTTACGAACGCCGTCACGGAAACCCGTCAACTGAGCGATGGTGTAGTCCGCGTGCTGTCCACTCAAACGCGGGTATTGCGCTGGTATGCCAGCACCTGTTGGGCTGTGGCAGCTGGCGCAGGCAGGAATTTGACGGTCGCTGATGCCGCCACGGTAGATTTTTTCACCCAAAGCGACCAATTCTTTGTCTTTGGCAAAGCCAGTTTTTGCCTTTTGAGAGGCTGCCCAGTAAGCAATGTTGCGCATGTCATCGTCGCTCAAGGCTGTAGCGAAGCCCTTCATCACCGCGTTGTTGCGTGTGCCAGATTTGAATTCTTGCAACTGCTTGACCAAATATTCTGGATGTTGCTGCGCCAATTTAGGGTTAACTGGCGTGCCCGAATTGCCATCTGCACCGTGACATGCTGCGCAAACGGCTGTGAAACTGGCTTCGCCTTTGACCAAATCTGGCTTGGTAGGTGCTTTGGCCACTGCTTTAACTTCAGCTTTGATCTCTGGTTTAGCTGCATCTGAAGCTGCGAAGCTGGAAACCGAACCAACTGCCAGCAAAGCGGCAGCAACAAAAGGGGTGAATGGTGACAAGAACGAGGACATAGTAAGCTTCATATTCTGGAGGAATGAGGAACAATTTGTGTAAATTTAACCCCTCATTCTACAATGAGCGAGCGGCTTTTCGGCAATTTTGATAATTTCCGACTAAACCACACACGGGAACAGCAGACATTGCGGTTCTAATAGGGGTTATGACCACGTCTTCACCAAATTCAACAGCAAAAGCCGTAACAAGCACGGCACCAACCCCCGCGCAGGTCGCCCAAACCGAAAAAGAGGCCGCTCAAAAAATCGCCATGGGCTGGATGCACACGGCCAAATTTTTGACCACCGCACCTTCGCTCGACTTTTTGCCCGCGCTGAATTTACCCGAATTTGCCTTCGTGGGCCGTTCTAACGCGGGTAAATCAACCTGCATCAACACCCTGACGCAGCAGCACCGCCTGGCTTTTGCGTCTAAAAAACCCGGCCGTACCCAAAGCATCAACCTATTTTCACTCGGTAAACAGGGCGTGACCGACGCTATCTTGGCCGATTTGCCCGGCTATGGCTACGCGGCCGTGCCAAAAGCTGACAAACTGCGCTGGCAGCGCGTGATGGCAAACTATTTGATGACCCGCGAAAACCTCACAGCCATCGTGCTGATGTGCGACCCGCGCCACGGCATCACCGAGCTGGACGAGATTTTGTTAGAAGTCATTCGCCCTCGCATTGAAGAAGGCCTGAAGTTTTTGGTGGTGTTGACCAAATCTGACAAGCTGAACAAAACTGAAGCCGCCAAAGCGCTGTCGATCATGAAGCTTCAAGCCGGTGGCGGTGAGGTGCGCTTGTTTTCCGCCTTGAAGAAAAAAGGCGTGGACGATGTCGCACATTTGCTGTGGCAATGGGCACACCCAGACACGCCAGCCTGAAATTAATGAATTAGTTATAAGGTTGGTTGCGGGAATATTACCTAAAACTATCGGATAATCCCTATCTTCAAAACCGCGTTTCAGTAGCAAAATAGATAGCTACACATCTACAGAAATCGCTTCTTTGCCATGATAGAAATAGAAACCTTCCAGCAAGCCCTGCCCCACGGCATCACCCTGAGCTGCCGCGCTGCCGGTAAACGGGGTCGCCCCGTTTTGATGTTTTTGCATGGCTTTCCCGAAGCGGCTTTTGTGTGGGATACGCTGCTAAAACACTTCGCCCAGCCCGAAAATGGCGACTACCGCTGTATTGCGCCCAACCTGCGCGGCTTCGAAAAATCAAGCTCGCCGACGGAAGTGAGCGCTTACCGCGTCAAATTTTTGATGCAAGACATTGCCGCCTTGGTGGCCATAGAAACAACAAATTCAGGAAGCCAACTCGAATGCTTGGTCGCGCACGATTGGGGCGGCGCAGTGGCTTGGGGAATGGCGAACCACATGCCGCATCTGATGAAGAAACTCACCATCATCAACTCGCCACATACCGGCACGTTTATTCGCGAACTCAAAAGCAACCCCAAGCAACAGGCGGCTAGCGATTACATGAATTTCTTGGTGCGGCCAGGCTTTGAAAAAGCACTTGCAAAAGACGATTTCAAGTTGTTATTTGGTTTTTTCACTAATGCAGGCGCTGAAACTGGCGAGTTTGCTTGGTTAACACCTGCCCTGAAACAGCAATACCGCGACGTTTGGGGGGCAGGTTTGACGGGCGGCTGCAATTACTACCGCGCATCGCCCCTGCGCCCACCCACAGAAACCGACCAAGGTGCTGCGGGCACGGATATTGCACACAAATTATTAACCGTTGATTTGCCCACCTTGGTGATTTGGGCCATGAACGATATCGCCCTGCTGCCTGAGTTGATTGAGGGTTTGGACGATTACATTCCGAACTTAACGCTGAAAAAA
>JAYUJX010000047.1:0-9304 GCA_043764955.1 Polaromonas sp. | reverse complement strand
GCCACCGTCTGCCACGCAGCACAGGCCAGAACTAGCCGGCGCGCCGTTTGAGGCCATGGGCGTGTCGCTGGTTTTCCATCCCCGTAACCCCTATGTGCCGACCGTGCACATGAATGTGCGGATGTTGGCAGCTACTATCCCCGAAAAAGACCCAGTTTGTTGGTTTGGCGGCGGTATGGATTTGACGCCGTACTACGGTTTTGCAGAAGATGCCGTGCATTTTCACCAAACCTGCAAAACCGCATTAACGCCGTTTGGGGATGATAAATACCTCAAATTCAAAACCTGGTGTGACGAGTATTTTTACCTGAAACATCGGCAAGAGCAGCGCGGTGTGGGTGGCGTGTTTTTTGATGATTTTTCGGAGTTGGGTTTTGAGCAGAGTTTCGCGATGATGCAGTCCGTCGGCTCGTCATTGCTGGAGGCGTATTTGCCCATCGTCAACCGCCGCAAAGACATGCCCTACACCGAGCGCGAGCGTGATTTTCAGCTATATCGCCGTGGTCGTTATGTCGAGTTCAACCTTGTGTGGGATAGAGGCACGCATTTTGGCTTGCAGTCGGGCGGGCGCACGGAGTCGATTTTGCTGTCCATGCCACCGCTGGCGAGCTGGTCGTACCAGCGCCCGATTGAGGCGGGAACGGCAGAAGCTAAGTTGTACACCGACTTTTTGTCAAGGCGAGAGTGGCTTTGAGCATATCAAAACCTAAAACTCAAAAGCGTATCGGCATGTACGGCGGCGCGTTTGACCCGCCGCACAACGCGCATGTGGCTTTGGCAAAAGCGGCCGTTGAACAGCTGGGTTTAGACAGTTTGCACGTCATCCCTACCGGCCATGCTTGGCATAAGGCGCAGCAGCTGACTTCGGGGTTTCACCGCTTAAAAATGGCGGAAAGCGCGTTTGGCGGCATCCCTCATGTTGTGGTCGATCAACGCGAGGTTATGCGTACCGGTCCTACCTATTCTTTGGACACTTTGCGCGAGCTTCAAGCAGAAAATCCAGAGGCACAGCTTTACCTCGTCATGGGTGCCGACCAAGCGGCGGCGCTGCCAACTTGGAGCCATTTTGATGAAATTGCCAAGCTCGCTATAATATGCGTAGCCGAACGTTCAAATAATACGGGTAATATAAGTTATATATCTACTTTGAATAGCCTCAACTGCCGAGCGATTCACATCGAATTGCCCATCATGCCTGAGAGCGCTACGGACGTTCGCGATCTGGTTTTGCACCGAAAACCTGTCAACCATTTGTTACCCAGCTCAGTCGTTGCCTACATTGAGGCGCATCGTCTTTACAAGTAATATTTACAGTAATTTAATTTAAAAAACACTCGCATGACCACAACTACTTCAGATAGCGCCGCTAAAAAAGACATCCAAAAACTTCAGCGCGTCATCGTCGATGCACTTGAGGACGTCAAAGCCCAAGAGATTGTGGTGTTTGACACTGAAAAGCAAACGGCATTGTTTGAGCGCGTGATGATCGCCTCAGGCACATCCAACCGCCAAACCCGCGCTTTGGCCATGAGCGTGCGTGATGCGGTCAACAAAGCTGGTTTCGGCAAACCCCGCGTTGAGGGCGAAGACAATGGCGAGTGGATCATCGTTGACTGCGGCTCTGCCGTCGTCCACGTCATGCAACCCGCCATTCGCAGCTACTACCACTTGGAAGAGTTGTGGGGCGATATTCCGGTGCGTTTGAAGTTTGGCTCTGAAAAAGTGGCCGCGAAATCGGCTACGAAGAAGACACCCGCCAAGAAGCTCACCGCGACGCAAGAAGCTATGATTCAAATCGATAAAGGCGACAAAGCTGAGAAGCCCATGACGCTCAAGCGCTCAAACGCCGCCAAAACTGGCGTGGCAGAAGCTTTCCCGTCCAAAGCGGCGATCAAGAAAGAAGCGGCGATCAAATCAACCAAAGCTGCTGCGGCCAAGAAAATAGCCGCTAAAACACCAGCGGCAAAGAAAGCTGCCGCGAAGAAAGTAGCGGTTAAATCAACAACAGCAACTTCAGCTGCGCCTGCAAAGGCTGCAACCAAGGTTGCAGCCAAAAAAGTACCAGCTAAGAAAGTAGCCGCTAAAAAGGCTTAAATAGTCGATTTTGCTCCTGCAAACCACTTTAGATGGTAAAAATGAGTGCATTCATGGCTCTAGATGCCGTATTTATTGCCTAAGGCGCTATGAAAATTATAGTAGTCGCTGTCGGTAAAAGCATGCCCGATTGGGCGCAGACCGCGTGGGATGACTACGCCAAGCGTTTCCCGTTTGAGCTCAAATTCGAAGTCAAAACCGTCAAGACCGAGCCCCGCAGTTCCAAAACGCTAGAAACCATCTACGCCGCCGAGCGCGAACGCATAGAAGCTGTCATCCCCAAAGGCACCCGCATCGTCGCCCTAGATGAGCGCGGCAGCAATCTGACAACGATGGCGCTGGCTGGCAAACTCAAAAATTGGCAGTTAGAAGCATCAGATGTCGCCTTGGTCATAGGCGGCCCCGATGGCCTAGACCCCGAATTCAAAAAAGCCGCCCATGAGCGCATTCGCCTCTCAGATTTAACCCTGCCGCACGCCTTTGCTCGGGTTTTGCTGATTGAGCAGCTGTATCGGGCTTGGTCGATCAATGCGAATCATCCCTATCACAGGGAATAACACCGAGAGTCATCCATTGAGTTCAGCAGCCACTACCTTCATCTACCTAGCCTCCCAAAGTCCACGACGCAGCCAGTTGTTGGAACAAATTGGCGTGGCGCATCAGATTTTGGTGGCAGATGCCTGCGAAGACGCCGAAAGCCTAGAAGTTGTTCTTAAAAACGAAGCGCCTAAATCCTATGTTATGAGAGTGACCATGTTGAAATTGGATGCTGCAGTGGTGCGATTGAAGAATCGTGGATTGGCATCAGCACCTGTGTTGTGCGCGGATACAACGGTGGCTATGGGCAAAGTGATTTACGGGAAGCCTGAAAATGCGGAAGATGCTGCGCGCATGTTGGCTGAGTTGTCTGGGAAGACGCATAGAGTGCTGACAGCGGTGGCCATGGCGCATGGGCGTAAGCGGCTGAGTTTGCTCAGCGAATCTCAAGTGACGTTTGCGCCTGTGACCAAGGCGCAAATTGCCAACTATGTCGCCACGGGTGAACCCATGGGCAAGGCGGGCAGCTACGGGGTGCAGGGCATGGCGGCGGGGATGATTGAACGGATCAGTGGCAGTTATTCGGGCATCATGGGTCTGCCGTTGTTTGAAACGACGCAATTGTTGCGGCAAATTGGCTTCACTAAATAAGCTTTTAAATAAGTTTTTTGCACTGAATTAAGCTCGTTCACAAAGGCATAATTCAAATATGCAGCAAGAAATACTGATCAACTGGTCACCCCAAGAAACGCGCGTCGCGGTCGTTGAAAACGGTGCGGTGCAAGAGATGCATGTCGAGCGCAGCTTGGAGCGGGGCATTGTGGGCAATGTCTATTTGGGCAAAGTGGCGCGGGTGTTGCCGGGCATGCAGTCGGCGTTTATTGACATTGGACTGGAGCGTGCTGCCTTTTTACACGTGGCAGATTTGGTCAGCAGCATCAATTTGCGCCATGCAGACCCTGATGAAAATGGCAAAGACGGTGGTAAATCAAGCAAAAGTGTGGAAGTGCCATTACAACTGCCGCCCATAGAAAAGCAAGTCTTTGAAGGCCAAACGCTGCTGGTGCAAGTCATCAAAGAGCCCATCGGCACAAAAGGCGCACGTTTGACGACGCAAATCAGCTTGTCGGGTCGCCTGCTGGTATTTTTGCCGCAAGACAAACACATCGGCGTATCGCAAAAAATTCCTTTAGAGCAGCGCAAGCAGCTGCGCCAGCGGCTGCAAAATTTGGCGACCGCTGCGGCATCGCCAACAGCATCGGGTGTTAACGACGTTGGTGGTTACATTTTGCGCACCAATGCAGAGGAAGCTGAAGATGCAGAGTTGGCCGAAGATATCAGCTACTTGCGCAAAACTTGGGGGCGGATTCAAGATGCTGCCAAGCGTTTGCCGCCAAAGTCTGTGGTGCATCAAGATTTGAACTTGCTGCAACGTGTGATGCGCGATCTGGTGGGTGAGCAAACGCAATCCATCCGTCTGGATTCGCAGTTACAGTATGAAAAATTGATAGCATTCGGCAAAGAATTTATGCCGGCTGCAGCTGAAAAGCTGCAGCATTACAAAGGCGAACGGCCGATTTTTGACTTGTTCAATATCGACGACGAAATCGGCAAAGCGCTGGGTGCGCGGGTTGATTTGAAGTCGGGCGGTTACCTCATCGTGGACCAAACCGAGGCGATGACGACGGTAGATGTGAATACCGGCGGCTATGTGGGCGCGCGGAATTTTGACGAAACCATTTTCAAGACCAATTTAGAAGCCGCTGGTGCGATTGCACGACAGTTGCGCTTGCGTAATTTGGGCGGCATTGTGGTGCTGGATTTTATCGATATGACGCGCCCAGAACACCGTGTCGCTGTGCTGGCTGAGTTTAAAAAACACTTGGCGCGTGATCGGGTGAAAACGGCTTGCAGCGAATTTTCTAGTTTGGGTTTGGTCGAAATGACGCGCAAACGCACCCGTGAATCACTCGCCCACATGCTGTGCGAGCCGTGTGCAGTGTGCGCGGGCAAAGGCATCGTCAAAACGGCGCGCAGCATCGCCTATGACATTTTGCGGGAGATTTTGCGCGAATCACGCCAGTTCAACCCGCGCGAATTCCGCATCATCGCCGCGCCCAAAGTGATCGAGCTGTTCTTGGACGAAGAAAGCCAGCATTTGGCCGAACTGAGCGATTTCATCGCCAAGCCGATTTCGCTGCAAAGCGAGAATGCAGCGGGGCAAGAGCAATACGATGTGGTGTTGCTGTGAGTGAGTGCGACTTACCACCTGCTTTGTGCCAGGCAAATACCACGGCAAACGCATCACCGATACCGATTTTGGTCTATCACCAGATTGCAGAAGCGCCTAAAAAAGGTGCGTCTTTTCGTGGCTTGTATGTATCGCAAGCCGCTTTTTCGCGGCAAATGGCGCTGCTAAAGCTGTTGGGCTACCGAGGCTTGTCCATGACAGATCTGCAGCCTTATCTGCGTGGTGAAAAAACTGGCAAAGTCGTCGGCATCACGTTTGACGATGGTTATTTGAACAATCTCACAAACGCTTTGCCTGCGCTGAAGAAGCAGGGTTTCAGCTCAACTTGTTACGTGGTGGATGGACTTTTAGGAAAAACAAATGTGTGGGATGAGCACGTCGGCATTGCTCAAACACCGTTGATGTCTGCAGAGCAGCTTTTGCAGTGGCAAGCGGGCGGGCAAGAGGTGGGTGCGCATACCAAAGAGCATGTGGATTTGCTCGCCATCAGCGAATTAGCCGCTTGGAAACAAATTGCCAACTCCAAGCCCGCTTTGCAAACGCTGCTAGGCAAACCCGTGAACCATTTTTGCTACCCCTACGGTAAGTTTGACAAACGGCATGAGGTCATGGCCAAGCAAGCGAGTTATGAAACCGCGACCACCACGGTGCGTGGCCGCGTGCACGCCTCTACAAATATGCTGGCTCTGCCGCGCGTACCGGTGCTACGTAGCACCTTATTACCGGTCTTTTTGTTAAAAATCGCAACGGCTTATGAGGACAATAAATTAAGGGTTAAAGCTTGAAGATTGCAGTCTTTAACCGCATTTTTTCTAAAAAAGCGGGCGGGGCAGAGCGCTATTCTGTTGCCTTGGTGGAAGAGTTGGCTGCTAAACATGAGATTCATGTTTTTGCGCAAGACATTGACCACACATGGCCTGGTGTCACGTATCACCGTGTTACTGCACCTTTGCGGCGATTTCGCTGGCTGAATCAGCTTTGGTACGCCACGGCGACATGGTGGCAAACGCGTCAGGGTTCTGGCGCTGGTTTCGATATCGTCCATTCGCATGAAAACACCTGGCATGGCAATGTGCAGACGGTACATGTGCTGCCCATCAAACACAATTTGTTCAATGGCAAAACAGGGCTGAACAAAGCCAAAGCTTGGCTCAAAGTCGTCACCAGCCCACGATTGTTGGCTTATTTGGCTTTAGAAAAGGGGCGATTTGCGACGCAATCTGGGCGCCACATCATTGTTACCTCGCCCAGTTTGCAGGGTATTTTTCAGACGGCGTATCCTGGGTGTCAAAACCCAATTTCAATCATCACGCCGGGTGTGGCGAAGGCCATACTGACGCCAGACAAGGCCGCAGCAAAGCAAACCTTTGGTTTATCTGATAATGCTTTTACTATCGCCTTTGTGGGAAATCGCTACGATATCAAAGGTTTATCGGCACTTTTATTGGCTGTAAAAGCACTTTCTGCGCATGTAAACCTGCTGGTGGTGGGGAACGCTGAAGAAGTGGGTTTCTACCAAACGCAAGCTGAAAAAATCGGGATTTCTCAACAGGTAAAGTTTTTAGGTGCAGTAAACGGCGTGGAAAACGTTTACCAAGCGGCGGATTGCTTGGCGCATCCTACGCTTGAAGACACGTTTGCCATGGTGGTTTTAGAGGCCATGTCTTACGCTTTGCCCGTGGTGGTGAGCTGTGAGAAGTATTGCGGTATTGCAGGCTTGCTAACCGATGGATTAAACGCCTTGATTTTGGATGAGCCTAAAGACTCGGTAGCTTTGGCGGAATTGCTGCAGCGTATTTTGGGCAGTGCTGAATTGAGAGGCAAACTTGGTGCTGAGGCCTTGAAGTTTGCCGATGGTTTTGCTTGGGATCAGATTGCGCGAGAGCAAGAGCACATCTACTCCCAGATTACTTCAAAGTCATGATCCAAGTTGCTAAAACCTTGCCTTCAGCAGCGCTTACTTGCGCATTGGCAGGCATCGGAATAGGTCCCCAAACGCCAGCACCACCTTTTTGAATTTTGCCCGCCAGCATCTCAACAGCGTCTTTTTGACCGGCGTACTTTGCCGCAATGTCTTTGTAGCCTGGTCCGACGACTTTCTTATCTACAGCGTGGCAAGACATGCAGTTTTTGTCGGTTGCTAGCTTCAAATCAGCCATTGCAGGCGTTACACCAAATGCGGCGAGAGCTGTCAATGTCATGGTAAGTAGTTTTTTCATCTTATTCCTGTTAATTTTTGTGGATGTGCGAAACGCTCTTGCGCATTTTTAGTTTTGTATTGCGCCAGTCCGTGTTAATCTAACGTCATTCTAGTGTTTTGGTTGACGCGGGGTAATTATTATGTATTTTTTAGGACTTGGTTTGTTGTTATTGGCTGGCAAATATTTGGAAATCAGCCCTGTGTCCGATTGGTCGTGGACTTGGGTGTTGTCGCCGTTTGGTGCTGCTGTGCTGTGGTGGTGGTGGGCAGATTCATCTGGCTACACCATCAAAGAGCAAGAGAAAAAGATGGAGATTCGCAAGCAAGCGCGTATCAATAAAAACAAAGAAGCGCTTGGAATGCCCTTGAGCAGCCGTAACAAAAGTTCAGGCAGCAGCAAAAAGACAAACAAGCGCTAATTTTGGGCAGCTAGGGTTAACCTATAACCTAGCTGCTTTCTAGGGTTGCGAAACGCAGCTTAGTAGTTGTCCAGCACGGCGCCCTTGCTTGCGCTGGACGCATTAAAGGCAAACTTGGCTTGCACACCACGCAGGTAGCGCGGCTTAGGCGCTGTCCACGCGGCGCGGCGTTTGGCGATTTCTTCGTCGCTGACGTTGAGCTGCAACAGCAACTGTTTAGCGTCTATGGTGACTGAATCGCCTTCGTGGATGAAGGCAATCGTGCCGCCAGCAGCCGCTTCAGGTGCGACGTGGCCGACGACCATGCCCCACGTACCGCCTGAGAAGCGACCATCGGTGATCAAGCCGACAGACTCGCCCAAGCCTTGGCCAATCAAGGCGCCTGTCGGTGCCAACATTTCTGGCATACCTGGACCGCCCTTAGGGCCTAAATAGCGCAACACCATCACATCGCCCGGCACAATTTTGTTCGCCAAAATCGCTGCTAGGGCAGATTGCTCGTCGTCAAACACGCGAGCCGGGCCAGTCATGACCGGGTTTTTTAGGCCGGTAATCTTAGCAACTGCACCTTCAGGGGACAAATTACCCTTCAAAATTGCCAAGTGACCTTGTTTGTACATCGGGTTGTCAATCGGGCGAATGACGTCTTGGTCAGCGCTTGGCACATCTGGCAAGTTCAGTGAATTCAGCATCTCGCCGATGGTTTGGCCAGTGATGGTGATGCAATCTGTGTTCAATAAGCCAGCCGCCATCAATGTTTTCATCACTTGAGGAATGCCACCTGCAAGGTGCAAATCGACCGCGAGGTATTTGCCAGAAGGCTTCAAATCGCACAAAACGGGGATTTTCTTGCGCATGCGCTCGAAGTCGTCAATGCTCCATTCCACACCCGCTGCATGGGCGATGGCCAAGAAATGCAGCACGGCGTTGGTTGAGCCACCGGTCGCCATGATGACGGCTACCGCGTTTTCAATCGACTTTTTGGTCACGATGTCGCGCGGTTTGATGTCTTTTTTGATGGCTTCGATCAACACGCGGGCTGATTCGGACGCTGAGTTGAGCTTTTCGTCATGCGGATTGGCCATGGTGGACGAGTAGGGCAGGGAGATACCCAGCGCCTCGAACGACGAACTCATGGTGTTGGCCGTATACATGCCGCCGCAAGAACCGGGACCAGGGATGGCGCGGCGCTCGATTTGCAGCAAATCTTCATCGCTCAAACGGCCAGCGGCGTTTTCGCCCACGGCCTCGAAGACGCTGACGATATTCAGGTCTTTGCCTTGGTAGGTACCTGGTAAAATCGTGCCACCGTAGACGTAAATGGCCGGCACGTTGGCGCGCAGCATGCCCATGAGGCCACCTGGCATGTTTTTGTCGCAACCACCCACCACCAGCACACCGTCCATCCACTGGCCTTGCACGCAGGTTTCGATACAGTCAGAAATTACCTCGCGGGAGACGAGGGAGTACTTCATGCCCTCAGTCCCCATCGCCATGCCGTCAGAAATCGTCGGCGTGCCAAACACCTGCGCGTTGCCGCCAGCCGCTTCAATCGCCTCAATCGCCGCATCCGTCAGCTTTTGCAGTCCAGAGTTGCACGGCGTGATGGTGCTGTGCCCATTCGCCACGCCCACCATAGGCTTCTTGAAATCCGCCTCTTCGTAGCCCATGGCGTAATACATGGAACGGTTAGGCGCACGAGATTTGCCTTCGGTGATGTTTCTAGAGCGTGGGTTCAGGATGGTCATATTCAGGGATTATTTGGGTTGCAGATGCTTCTATTATAAGAAAGCTTTGGGGGTG
>JAYUJX010000046.1:0-2490 GCA_043764955.1 Polaromonas sp. | reverse complement strand
AAATCAGCGGTGCAAAATTAACCAATTGATACGTATACAAGGGGAGTGAAATGAATCAACAAGTAACCACATTTAATGACGCAAGTAAAGCGAACGAGGTGAACTCTTCGAAGCTTGCTTCGCAGGGTCAATTCGCCTATTTTGCTAATCCTGCAAATCTGTGGCCAGACTTTTTGTTGGGTCAAGCTAACCAGCCATTGCGTGTGATTTTGATTGAAGAGGATGCGCATATGCGCAGCGTGGTCGGGCAAGAGTTGGGTGGCGACCCTCGGACCACGCTCGTGGCAACAGCTAGCAATATGCGGGAAGGTAAAAGTTTGATAGCAAACTATGCTTTCGATGTGATGCTTTTAGACTTGAATCTGCGTGATGGCATGAGTTTTGAGCTCTTGAAGCATCTGAAGCTACACCGCCCAGCAGCAGAGGCTATCGTGATTTCAATGATGGATGACGAACAAAAAGCGATCATGGCTTTCGATCTTGGTGCGAATGGTTACATTGTTAAAAACTCATGGTTCGGTAATTACGCGCAAGCCGTGTTGCAAGTGGCAAACGGTGGTGCATTCATTTCCCCCAGTTTGGCTCGCAGATTAGTTAAAAAGTTAACCCATGGTTCGCATACAGACTTACAAAGTACACGAAATCAAGTTATTCCACTGCATGGCAATGGTGTTTTATCGTACAGAGAGCGTGAAATCTTAGAGCTAGTCGCAGACGGTTGCACCAGCTCAGCGATTGCTTCGAAAATCAACATCAGCAGCCAAACTGTGACCACGCACATCAAAAACATTTACCGCAAGTTGCAAGTACATACACGTGCTCAAGCAGTGAGCAGCGCAAAGAACCAAGGCTTACTCAGTTAGGCTGAGTTTTGAGGCTAGACCCAAGTAAAATTGGGCGAATTCAAATCTAGCAAAAGGGCTTTTCAATTTGAAAAGCCCTTTTTTTACGCCTCAATCTTTCAAGTTTCATGCAACAAATCATTCAGCACATCATTTCCCAGATTGCTCTAGAAATCAGAGTCAAATCCGAGCAAGTCAAAACCGCTGTCGAGCTGCTGGACGGTGGCGCAACTGTCCCCTTCATCGCCCGCTACCGCAAAGAAGCCACAGGTGGTTTAGATGATATCCAGCTGCGCGAATTGGAGTTCCGCCTCTCGTATCTGCGTGAATTGGCTGATCGTCGTGAAGTCGTCATCAAAGCGATTGACGAGCAGGGCAAATTGACCGATGCGCTGCGCCTTTTAATTGCCGACTGCGCCACCAAGCAAGAGCTGGAAGACTTGTATTTACCCTTCAAACTCAAACGCCGCACCAAAGGTCAAATGGCGCGGGAAGCGGGTCTTGAGCCGCTGGCGGACAAATTGTTTGCAGACCCGACTTTGAACCCAAGCATCGAGGCAGAAACCTTCGTCATCCCGTTCAAACCACATGTTGAGGGCGAAGACAAACAACCTGATTTCTCCACCTTAGCGACTGTTTTAGACGGCGTGCGCGACCTGTTGAGCGAGCGCTGGGCCGAAGACGCCGCGTTGGTGCAAAGCCTGCGTGAATGGCTGTGGGACACTGGCCTGCTGCGAAGCAAGTTGATGGACGGCAAAGACCCCAATAACGCTGATGTTGCTAAGTTTCGCGACTATTTTGAGTACGACGAACCCATTGGTCGCGTGCCCTCGCACCGCGCTTTGGCGGTGTTTCGCGGGCGGGGGTTGGAGATTTTGGATGCGAAGCTGATTCTCCCTGCGCCTGTTAGCCCAATTTCCAACTCCGTTCGCCCTGAACCTGTCGAAGGGTCTGCCCAGGCTTCGACAGGCTCAACCCGAACGGTGGGGGACAACGCCCGAACGGTTGAAGTCTCCCTCGCCGAAGCCCGCATCGCCTTGCACCTCGGCTGGAGTCACATCGGTAGAGCAGGGGATGATTTGATGCGCAAATGCGTCGCTTGGACTTGGCGCGTCAAGCTGAGTTTGTCCACCGAGCGCGATTTGTTCGCCCGCCTGCGTGAAGACGCCGAAAAAGTCGCCATCAAGGTGTTTGCCGACAACCTGCGCGACTTGCTCCTGGCTGCACCTGCCGGCCCGCGCGTAGTCATGGGTCTAGACCCCGGCATCCGCACCGGCGTGAAGGTCGCGGTGGTGGATGCGACTGGCAAACTGGTCGACACCGCCACCATCTACCCGCACGAGCCGCGCAAAGACTGGGATGGTTCGCTACATATTTTGAGCAAACTGTGCGAGAAACACGGTGTCAACCTCATCGCCATCGGCAACGGCACCGCCAGCCGCGAAACGGACAAATTGGCGGCTGATTTGATCAAATTGGTGACAAAAAACCAATCCGTTCATATAGAGTCCACCCCCGTTCGTTCTGAGTCCAAATCCGTTCGCCCTGAGTCCAAATCCGTTCGCCCTGAGCCTGTCGAAGGGTCTTCGGATAAGGCTTCGACAAGCTCAGCCCGAACGGCGGGGAGCTCAGCCCGAACGGCGGGGAG
>JAYUJX010000045.1:0-2494 GCA_043764955.1 Polaromonas sp. | reverse complement strand
GCGGCTGCAATTGGGAGATCACCACAGGGCGCAAGATCCACAGCATGAAGGTCATGCCGCCCATCCAAGTGATGGCACCTGCGAGGTGGAGGAATTTGGAGAGGATATAGATCATGAAACGCTTTCAAAAAATGAGCTTGTATTTTGCACGTTGCGCTGAATATTTGCGTTAATCTAGGCAAATTCCCGTCAATTCGTTCAAGGTGACTGTTTTTTGGTGCAAAATTTGAAACAAGGGTCTAGACAAGAGCGCGGGTTTATACGTATAATTAGTGGCTGTGCTGAGTTACATATGTTGACAACTACTCTGTTATCTAAATATCTAGCGAAGCAAAAGACTGCGCGGGGAGCTGAGCGACCAAAATCATTGAACGTTTCTGCGAAAGCAAATGCGTTTGAGGATGTTGATTCGCAAGCGGAATCGTTGCCTGAACGGCTCACGGCGCAACAAGCGCATGAGCTACGCGTAAGGCTAAGTAAGTCTGGCTCGGTATTATCGCCGTGGCAAATCATTGTGGGCCAGTTGTTGGCTGGTGCGGTGTTTGCGGCGTTGGCATGGTTGGTTACTGGTAAATCCAGTGTGGCGGTCTCAATTGCTTACGGCGCATTGGCTGTGGTGATTCCGGCAGCAGTGTTTGCGAGAGGGCTGATGAGTCAGTTTTCGAGTTTGAACGCGCTTACCGCTGGCTTTGGTTTTTTTGTGTGGGAAATGATCAAGATTGTGGCGACTGTGGTGTTGATAGCCATAGCGCCGAAGTTGGTGACTGATTTGGACTGGTTAGCCATGCTAATCGGCTTGATTGTCACCATGAAGGTGGTTTTTGTGTTGTTGTGGTTGTTGCCTAAGTTGATGTCTAAATTTGACGTCTAAGCAGGCAAAAAACACAGCACCACTGTAATAGTCGTGTCACAGTACAGTTTTATAAGAGTTAAAAATGTCCGAAGTAGCAACATCAGCAGCAGGCCAAGCCGCCCACGCAGCACCTACAGCCAGTGAATACATTGTTCACCACCTGACGCATTGGCAAAACAAGAAGCAAGTCGATATTGTTGACTTTACTGTTTTTAACTACGATTCCATCTTTTTTATGGTTTTGTTGGGCGTTATTGGTAGCTTTTTCTTGTGGAAAGCTGCACGCAAAGCAACTTCTGGGGCGCCAGGCCGCTTCCAGGCTGCTGTCGAAATCTTGTACGAAATGGTTGATAACCAAGCTAAATCTATCGTTCACAACGCGCAAAGCCGTAAACTCGTTGCGCCTCTGGCTTTGACGGTGTTTGTTTGGATTTTCTTGCTCAACGCGATGGACTTGTTGCCACTCGATTTGCTACCAGAAATTTGGAAAAAAATCTACGGTGCTGCCGGCCATGACCCAGAGCATGCTTACTTGCGTGTTGTGCCAACGGCTGATTTGTCTGTCACCATGGGTTTATCGGTTTCAGTCTTGCTGATCTGCTTGTTTTACAACATGAAGATCAAGGGTTTGGGCGGCTGGGGTCATGAGCTCATCAGCGCACCATTCGGCACCGTTAAGATGACAAAAAATCCTCTTTCTTGGTTGGGTTTCATCGCTCTGGCGGTGGTCAATGTGGCTGAGCAATTGATTTCATTCACAGCTAAAACCGTTTCTCATGGCATGCGATTGTTTGGCAATATGTATGCGGGTGAGTTGGTGTTTATGTTGATCGCTCTGTTGGGTGGTTCATGGGTGGCGTTTGAGGTGGGAAGTCTGGCGCTGTTCAGTATGCAAATTGTGACGGGTTGGGCGTGGGCTGTATTTCACATCATCATCATTGCGCTGCAAGCGTTTGTGTTCATGATGTTGACGTTGGTTTATATTGGCCAGTCTCACGATGCGCATTAAACTACGATAAGTAATTTATCGGGTTTGTAGATTTGGTTTTTTCGTTAGTTTTGTTTTTGTTTTTTGTTTTTTGTTTTTTGTTTTTTTATCTAGGAGTCATCATGGAAGTCATTAGTTTTGCTGCTCTCGCTGCTGGTTTGATCATTGGTTTGGGCGCTTTGGGTGCTTGTATCGGTATCGGTATCATGGGTAGCAAGTACCTTGAGTCAGCTGCTCGCCAGCCTGAGTTGATGGGTGAATTGCAAACAAAAATGTTCGTGTTGGCTGGTTTGATCGATGCTGCGTTCATTATCGGAACTGGTATCGCATTGTGGTTTGCTACAGCCAACCCGTTCCTCGCGCAAATCGCACGTTTGGTTAAGTAAATGAATAACTTGTTAGGCAGCTTGCTTAACAATTTGTTTGTTTATCAATCTTCAATTGAAGGAAACGTCCAGTGAGCATTAATGGAACACTAATTGCAGCGATGATCGTTTTCGCATTGCTGGTGCTGTTCACGATGAAATTCGTGTGGCCACCAATTGCGACCGCTTTGGACGAACGCGCTGCAAAAATTGCTGACGGCCTCGCTGCTGCCGACAAAGCCAAGTCTGAACTTAACAACGCTAACAAGCGTGTTGAAGACGAATTGG
>JAYUJX010000044.1:0-9340 GCA_043764955.1 Polaromonas sp. | reverse complement strand
AGCTAGTGCTTGGGCGACGTCGTGGTAGTATTTTTGATCTTCTTTCGCTTTGCCAGAGCCCATTTTGCCGCTTTTGATGTGCAGGTTTTTATGCGGATCTGCGGGGAGAATAAGCTGTTTTTCAACCACTTCTGGGCTAAAGTGCATGACATGTGCCTCGGCATGGTCAAGCCAGACAACGGCGTGGTAGTGGGACATGGTTATTGCTTTCTTTGATGATAAGGTGCCAGCTTAGGCGCTGTGGGCGCTGACAGGCGTCAACAAATACCATACCTTGATGTAGGTCAAACGCGCAATCTGCGTGCAAGGCAGCCAGAAGTGTTGAAAATCGCTTGACGTAAACTCAAACCGGCCCTTGAACCGGCCTTTAAAAGCTATTCCTAAAAAACCTTACTAAAATTTAGCTAAATTTTCCCTAAATTTCCGCAAAACTTCCGAAAGACTGAACTCATGGCCTCTAGCCTTCTTGCCCTCATCGACGACATTGCCTCCATCTTGGACGATGTGGCCCTACTCACCAAAGTAGCGGCCAAGAAAACCAGCGGGGTGCTGGGGGACGATTTGGCACTGAACGCGCAGCAAGTCACCGGCGTGAAGGCCGAGCGCGAGCTGCCGGTGGTGTGGGCGGTGTGCAAAGGCTCGTTCATCAACAAAGCGATTTTGGTGCCGGCTGCCATTGCGATTAGCTACTTTGCGCCCTGGTTGGTCACGCCGTTGTTGATGGTGGGCGGGGCATTTTTGTGCTTTGAGGGGTTTGAAAAGCTGGCGCACAAGTTTTTACACAGCAAGCAAGAAGACGATGCCCACCACGAGGAGCTGGTCAGCGCACTGGCAGATTCCAGCAAAGACATGGTGCAGCTGGAGAAAGACAAAATCAAAGGCGCGATTCGCACCGACTTTATTTTGTCTGCCGAAATCATCGCCATCACCTTGGGAACGGTGCAAAGCAGCCCGCTGACGACGCAAATCACCGTGCTGACCAGCATTGCCATTTTGATGACGGTGGGCGTTTACGGGCTGGTGGCTGGCATTGTGAAAATTGACGATTTGGGACTGCATTTGACCCAAAAACATGCGGTTGGCAATATCAAACACAGCTTTGGGCGCGGTATTTTGTGGTTTGCGCCGTACATGATGAAGGGTTTGTCCATCGTCGGCACGGCGGCGATGTTTTTAGTCGGCGGTGGGATTTTGACGCATGGTTTCCCGGTGATTCACCATTGGGTGGAGGGTTTCACATCAGGACGAAATAGCTTCGTAACGTCGCTTATTTCACTCAGCACCGATGCGGTGACGGGCATCTTGGCAGGTGCGGCGGTTTTGGCGGTGGTGACGGTGATTGGCCGGATTCGTAAATAGAGCTTAAAATTGCTATTATTTTTATAGCTACTTAGGAAATAAATACGCCGGCTAGAGGCGAATTTTAAGGGTAATAATGAAGTCTTTTAAGAAGCTCTTTTAGACAGGATATTCTTCACTTCTTTTTAACAACCATGCTGCTCAGCGCATTCAAATCACCCACCACGGACTTGGAAAACTGGGTGAACTGGCCTTTCAAAATCGCGCCTGCCTCCGCCGTTTTGCCACGGCTTTGCAGCGCAACGACGTTGGAAGCCGCGGAGTGGAACATTTTGTGGTGACTCATCAGCGCGGTGAAACCCGGGTATTGCCATAATCTGGCTTTGCCTGAGGAATGGATCCATTTGCCCAAATCACATCGGTCGTCAAAGCAGATGACATTGGCGTCAAACACTTCTTTGGATGTGCCGTCCAGATAGGCTTGCAAGCGGTTTTTCCAGCTTTCATGGGCTGAAACGGCAACTTGGATATCCAAATCGTGCATCGCAGATTGGGCAAAGTCAATCCCGTCTTGAGATAGTTTGCTTGACCCGAAAAACTCGCCAAAAAGGGAACTCAAAAATGACATGTCGCGCTTTGTAAAAACAATATGTGCAATTATTAGTTGCAAAGCAGCGTGCACCCATAGCCAACAGTTTTAAATACTACTAAAGTGTTAATTAATGCACGTTTTGGTGTGCGATTCGAGCATACTTCGCGACTATTTAGGCTGCTAATTTGCGCAAAACAGGCCTCTAAAAACAGTTCTCATTTGATTTGAATCAAACCTCACACCTGTTTAAAAAGTAAACTCACCTTATAAAAGCCATGCAAGAAAATCTCAAAACCACCTCAAACGATCACGTTGGGTTGCCACGCATACGCAGCATCACGCTGCTGCAGCCGCTGCAGTGGCTGGCTCTTGCGTGGCGCGACATGGCACGCTGCGGCTGGATCAGTTTTGCGCATGGCTTGGTACTGGCACTCTTGGGTGGCTTGCTGTTGCTGGTCGCGCATGACAGGTTTTGGCTGCTGGCAGGCGCGTTTTCAGGCTTTTTGGTCATCACGCCGGTGCTGGCCACCAGCTTGTATGCACTTAGCCGTGCGCTGGAGCGTGGCGAGCAAGCCAATTGGAAATTGGTACTCAAAGTATGGACGAGCTGGCAGCAAAGCCATGTCAACAAATGGGGCAGCGACTATTGGGCGCTGGTGCAGTTTGGCAGCTTGTTGGCGCTGGCCGCGCTGGGTTGGATGCTGACTTCTGCGGCGTTTGTGACGCTGTTCACACCGGTGCCTGTGAATTCTCCGCTGGAATTTGTACGCCATGTGATGTTTGCAAAAGATGGTTTTGTGTTTGAACTTTGGCTGGGATTGGGCGGTTTACTGGCTGCGCCCATGTTTGCCTCTAGCGCCGTGGCGATTCCGCTGCTGCTAGACCGCCGCGTGACTTTGATGCAAGCCGTGCTAACCAGCTGGCGCGCTGTGCTGGAAAACCCCCTACCCATGGCGTTCTGGGCTTTCCTGATCATGACGTTCACGCTCTTGGGTTTGACGTCTATGTTGTTGGGTTTGATTGCCATCATGCCCATGCTGGGACACGCCAGCTGGCATGCTTACCGTGATTTGGTAGATGTGAGCGAGTTACCTGAGCGCACTTCCAGCACGCCATCAAAGCCAAAGACCGAGGCACAAAGCTGATGTTTGGCTACACCGAATCCGAAATCGCCAGCTTTGGCATGACGTTTGGCATTGGCGCTTTCATGCTGTACATGCTGTTCATCATTGGGCAGCTGGCGTGGGATTCAAAAGCGGGCAAGTTTGGCGCTTTTGTGATTTTTTTAGGACTCGGCTTTGGGATGGTGGGCTTTGTCGCTAAGTATTTGATTCAATGGGTGATGGGCATCAAATAGAGGTTTACGCCTCGCCACCAAACTTCTTGGCAAGGTTGTCAATATACTTTTCAACCATCTTTTCAAACTCACCTGTGACGATGGGCGTGACCACCATTTTCATCAAACTTGGCAGGGGGATTTCCAAATCGCCGTTAATTTGCAGCACCAAATTGGTAGATTTTTTGTTGTCACGAATAACCCAGCTACCTGACACCAGTGCATTGCCTTCGGACTTGATAGGCGACCACACAACAGTGCCTTTGGCTTTGTTAGACACATACTTGGACGCGTAAATGGTTTGCAAGTTAACGGAAGCAACTCCGATCTTTTCCATCTCCCAGCGGTAACTGTTGCTTCCCAAATCAACCAATTTATCAACTTTTGGAAAGAAACTGGCAGAGGTGGGCACGTCTGACAATACCGCAAAAACTTCTGCAGCGCTGGCTTTGACATCAAATTCATAGCCGAGGTCGATTTTTACATAGATGGTCATATGTCGCTTTCAGTAGTGTGAATGACGTTGAACGGGTAATTGAAACAGTTAATTCAAGAAGGTAATTCAAACATGTATTAGAAATAGTATATTAAAGAAAATAATCGATTTGTTTGCATTGTCCAAACTCTACCACCGCTTGTGGCCATTGCTCGGAATGGGTGACTCGGTGAATACCCTGTGTCACCAAACTACAAGCACGAATCACGCCAGCATGGGTTATCCACAGAACATTGCTGGATGTAAATGCAGCATGCTCTTCTAACGCAGTTTTGACGCGCTGCAACACCTCGTTCGCACTCTCTTTGCCGCCAAATCGGTGGTTGCCAAAATCAGCCGTCCAATCGTCGAAAGCCGATTTCGGAATCGCTGCCCAGTGTTGACCTTCAAAGTAGCCAAAATCCATCTCGGTCAAACGTTGATCTGTGCAAGTGCTTGATTTTATTAATAAATCTGGTCGTATCAAAGCCAATGCTGCGGCTAGCTGTTGGCAGCGGCGCAATGGGGAAATTCTGCAAATGGTGTTTTTCGGCAGCTTGTTTGCTAAGTTTTGCGCTGCAGATTGGGTCAATGCCACATCCGCGGCAACATCAAATGCGCCGTAACAAATGCCTGCGCCAATGAGCGGTTGGGCATGACGGGCTAGCCAGAGTTTCATCAACAAATCAAGCTAGGCTGAATGCCAGACCGAAATAAAAAGCCACTTCGCAAACCTGCTGTGTTGCTCCCAAGCAGTCACCCGTGAAGCCCTGCAAGCGCTTTGCGAAGAGTCGCCACATGTACAAAAAGGCGATGCTTGCCGTTAACATCGAAAATATTAAATTAATAGCATCATAGGTAATAAATACAGCGGCTATAGCAATAAATAGCCATGAAATAGCGATGCACAGGCTCAAACCGCTGATTTGATCGGCCAAAGGCTTGGATTTGCTACCAGCAACATCACCCACATGCGGCAGCAGGCGGATGAGCAAGAGTGGAAAGGTGCGCGACGCGACGTGCGCAACAAAGATGCCAACGACCATGGCTTCGGGGTTGACATCGCCAATCAACGCCAGCAGCGACACTTTGGCAAGCAAAACCAGAGCTACGGCAATCGCCCCAAAAGCACCTACGCGAGAGTCTTTCATGATCTCTAAGGCGCGTTCACGATTTTGGGTTCCGCCAAGTCCGTCGGCAATGTCCGCCAAGCCGTCTTCATGGAATGCGCCCGTCAGCATCACGCTAAATACCGTGCCCAGCACAGCAACGACCAAGGGCGACAGCGGCGAGGTTTGCGGCAAAAAGACCAGTAAAACTGCCGTCAAAGCCCCCACCAAACCACCCACCAACACCCCCACACCCGGAAAATGCGCCGCACTGGCGCGCAGCATCTGCGGGTTGTACCCCACCCAAGCCGCCAACCGACCAGTGACGGGGATGCGTGTGAAGAATTGAACAGCAAGGAGATAGTGGCGGATGAAAAGTGGGATGGTCTGCATTTATAACTAATTATCATGGATACCCACCCCCCCCCACCCTCACAATTCAATTTTTTAAGCGCAATCTGGGTTTTCGGCATTGTCTTTGGCAGCAGGAATGTCTTATGATGGTATGAAGCATCAATATAGGGGGAGAACTCAGATGCAAAGTTCATCGATTGATTCAAAACGCAACGCAGAAGCTGCTCGGTATGCGCTATTGGTAAGGCTGGCACCAGCCATGCGGCATGACATGGCAGGTGGTTTTCAGCCAGTCATCATGTTGGCGACGATTGTTGAAAAACGATTGCTCTCGGCGTCTCCAGATTTTTCAACCCTGGTTAAGAACAGCCATGAAATGCGAACTCTCGCCATCGCCGCGACCCGCTCAAATTTAGATTTGATGGGCTGGATGGAACTTGACAACGGCGCACGCGTGGGTTTGAGCCAGGGTATCAGGGACGCCATGCACCTTCTTGCAACTGAGCTTTCATTCAGGGGCTTCAAATTTGTCAATCAAACCGAGGGTGTGGCAGCTGAAGTGCTGCGAGACCACTTGCGCGGCGTTTTTGTGGCTGCTTTGCTTGCGCTTACTGACACAGCGGCATCGCCCGCAACAGTGCTTCTAACGGTGACTCGAAATGGGCAGGACATGCTGTTGACCATCTCGTTGACGGATGTTGGAGCCACCTTGGGAGCAATCACGCCACACGAAGAATTTCCAATCGGTCTGGCGGCTTACCGAGAAATTGATTGGGACGATGTTCAAGCGATTGCCGCTGTGGACGGTTTGTCTGTCACACGCGAGGCTGGGAGCGTCGTGCTAAAACTACCCCTATCATAGTTATTTGGAGGTAAGCACAAGACATGCGCATCCGGATTTTCGTTGCTTTGATGGTGGCTGCCATCATGCTGCCGCTGGTTTTGGCGTCTGCATTAGCGGTGAACCAAATCAGGCTGGAAGAAAAGGCGGCTTCACTTACAACTTTGCATAAAACGGTAGATGCCATCAGCCTAACAGTCGATAGGGACATACAGGCGTCCATCTCAGCGTTGCAAGCACTTAGCAATTCAGAGCATTTGCAAACCGGCAATTACGAATCGTTTTACGTGCAGGCAAAAGCTATCAACCGTTCACAGAACTCTTGGGTGGGGTTGTTCAGGCCAGATGGGACGCAGGTTTTAAATACCGCTGTGGCATTTGCAGAAACGCCTAAGGCAACCACAGCTTCAGCATTGGTTGGAAAAGTCATCGCCTCGCAAAAGCCCTTTGTGTCAGATATATTTGTGGGCCCGCTCACAGGGCGTCAGCTCGTCGCAGTTTACGTACCCCCAACCCAAATTAGCTCGACAAGCTATGTCGTTGCTCAAGGTTTTTCATTAGCTCATTGGAAAGACATTGCAAAGCGTCAAGACTTACCGGCTGATTGGATCGTCGCCGTCATTGACCGTGCTGGCCGGTTCATTTCACGAAGCCACAAAAGCGACGAATTTTTGGGACGAGCAGCAAGGCCCGAGCTGGTTGCAGCTGCAGCCAATACAAAGCAAGGCTTGATCCAACATTCAACGATGGAAGGCATTGAGTCGTACGACGCCTTCGACCACTCTGAGTTGACGGGCTGGACCATCGCTGTGGCGGCACCAGTGGCTACGATCGATGCCCCCATCATGCGCGCGGTGCAAACTGCAACCGCAGGATTTTTGTTAGCCTTGATGTTATCTGGAATTTTGGCAGCTGCATTCGGCCGACGATTTGTCTCGGCCGTACAGAACGCCAGCGCTGCCGCTGTCGCACTGGGTCAAGGCCAGTCACCCAGGATGGTGGCGCACACATCGATCGTCGAGGTCGATGTATTGAACCAATCTTTGGCAAATGCGGGTGAGTTGCTTGAAAAGGAACGCCTAGCGCGTCAGCTGGCAGAGGCTGAGCGTGAGCGCTTGCTCGTCGTCGAGCATCAGGCGTACGAAGCCATTCAAAAGGAAAATACAGCCAAAGATCATTTCCTGGCCATGCTGGGGCATGAACTGCGTAATCCATTGGCCGCCATCTCTGGTGCTGTCGAGGTTTTGTCGCTTGACAACAAGGGTATGAGGGAATCAAACCACCACTTGGGCATCATCAGACGGCAAAACCGCCACCTGATGCACATCATTGATGATCTGCTGGACATGTCCAGACTGACGGCTGGAAAAATAGTTCTACATCCGCAGCCTGTGAATCTGGCTGAATGCCTTCAGAGGTGCGTCGACGGTTTGAAAGCAGCGCAACGCGTCAATGGTCACAGCATCAACGTCACAACGGAATCGTTATGGATCAACGCCGACCCTGTGCGAATTGAACAGATTCTGATCAATCTCATCGGCAATGCGTTGAAGTTTTCAGCTGCGGGGAGCTCTATCAAAGTAGATCTGCAACAAGTCGGCCGCCTAGCAGTTGTGCGCGTGCAGGACCAAGGCACTGGTATGACCCCTGAGCTGATAGCTCAAGTGTTTGAACCGTTCATACAGGGGCCACCGCCCGTCAGTGGCGACCACAGCAGCATGGGTGTCGGGCTGGCGTTGGTCAAACAGTTGGTCGGGCTTCACGGTGGCACAGTGGAAGTTGCAAGTGCTGGGCTGAATCAAGGAAGCACATTCACGTGTCATTTTCCTGTGGTGCCCGCACCTCTCAGCGAGACGGCATTGGCACCAGCCCGTTTGATGGCTCCGCAGTCACGCACACTGCTGTACGTTGAAGACAACGCAGATGTGCGCAGCGTCATGTCCGAAATGCTCAGGTTGTCGGGTTATGCGGTCATAGAAGCTACCAACGGTCAAGATGCCTTGACGGCAGTATCCGTCAACAGGCCAGATGCTATCGTGCTGGATATTGGTCTGCCTGACATGAACGGCTACGAGCTAGCGCGGCAATTGCGTCTGCTGCCGAACAGTCTGGACGTACCCATCATCGCTTTGACGGGTTTTGGGGAATCACGCGACAAAGATGCAGCAGCGCAAGTGGGTTTTAATGCGCATTTTGTTAAACCCGTCGATCCTGACGAACTTATTCGTACAGTTGAAGCTTTGTTGACAAAAATTCAATCGTAAAACCTTCCGATTAAGCTGACTTCTGCGCTACCCCTGCCGACTCAAAACTCGCCATGTCTCGCAACACGGTGCAAGCCGCCACCAACAGCGGCCAAGCCAGTGCCGCGCCTGATCCCTCACCGAGGCGCAAACCCATGTCTAACAGTGGCTTTGCGTTCAATTGCTGCAACATCAACCCATGGCCACGTTCACCCGAGCGGTGGGCGAAAACGCAGCGCTGCAGCACAGCGGGCTGCAACGCTTTGGCCACCAAAATCACCGCCGAGGTAATAAAACCGTCCACAACGATGACGCGACGCTCGGCTGCAGCCTGAAAAACTGCGCCCAACATGGTGGCCATTTCAAAACCGCCAAAAGCGGCCAGCACGTCCAGCGGCGTAGTCACAACCGCATGAAATGCCAGCACCTCGCGCAGCACGGCCGTCTTGCGGTCAATGCCTGCGCCGTCCAAACCCGTGCCAGCGCCAGTGCAGTCGGCAATGTCCAAACCGCCCAGACGCGACAAAATCAGGGAAGCCGCCGAGGTGTTGCCAATGCCCATCTCGCCCAGCAAGATGGCGTTGCCCGGCAGGTTTTTAACAATCGCCATGCCGTTTTCAATCGCCTGCTGGCATTGGGCGGCGGTCATGGCGGCGGTAGTGGATGAATCGGCCGTGCCGTTGGCGATTTTGGCGCACAACAAACCGTTGCGCGGGGTTTTGGCTGCGTCCAGAAATTCATGGTTCACGCCGCAATCCACCACGTTCAAAGCGATGTTGTTGGCCTTGGCCAGCACGCTGACACAAGCACCGCCAGCGATGAAGTTCTCCACCATCTGCCAAGTCACGTCGCTGGGGAAAGCCGACACGCCACGCGCCGTCAAACCGTGGTCACCGGCGAATACCAGCATTTGCGGCTGGGCTAGCTGTGGAGATTCTGTGCCCAAAATCTGCCCGATCTGCAAAGCCAAACCTTCCAATTGACCGAGCGAACCGAGTGGTTTGGTTTTGTTGTCGATTTTGTGCTGCAGTTTGGCGGTGAAGGCGGGGTTGCTGATGTCTTGCAGGATAGGTAAAGCGAAAATGGTCATG
>JAYUJX010000043.1:0-9378 GCA_043764955.1 Polaromonas sp. | reverse complement strand
AGCAATAATCTTAGCCACCACACCCGCGCCGACGGTCTTGCCGCCTTCACGAATCGCGAAGCGCAAGCCTTCTTCCATCGCAATCGGGTTGATCAACTTGACGGTGATCGACACGTTGTCGCCTGGCATGACCATTTCCTTGCCTTCTGGCAACTCGATCGCGCCTGTTACGTCCGTGGTACGGAAGTAGAACTGGGGGCGGTAGTTGTTGAAGAATGGGGTATGGCGGCCGCCTTCGTCTTTTGACAAGACGTAGATTTCTGAGGTGAAGTGGGTGTGCGGCTTGATGGAGCCTGGCTTGCCCAAAACTTGACCACGCTGGACGTCTTCACGCTTGGTGCCGCGCAACAAGATGCCGACGTTGTCACCAGCTTGGCCTTGATCCAGCAATTTGCGGAACATTTCAACGCCGGTGCAGGTGGTTTTGACGGTGTCAACGATACCGACGATTTCGATCTCTTCGCCGACTTTGACAATACCGCGCTCAATACGACCTGTAACAACCGTACCACGACCAGAGATGGAGAACACGTCTTCAACGGGCATCAAGAAGGCACCGTCCACAGCGCGCTCTGGCGTTGGGATGTAGCTATCTAATGCGTCTGCGAGTTTCATGATGGCTTCTTCGCCCATGGGGCCTTTGTCGCCCTCCATGGCCAGCTTGGCTGATCCACGAATGATAGGGGTGTCGTCGCCTGGGAAGTCATACTTGTCCAGGAGTTCGCGCACTTCCATTTCAACCAACTCGAGGAGCTCCTCATCATCCACCATGTCGCATTTGTTCAAGAAGACGATGATGTAAGGCACGCCAACTTGGCGGGCCAACAAGATGTGTTCGCGGGTTTGAGGCATCGGGCCATCAGCTGCGGAACAAACCAAGACTGCGCCGTCCATCTGGGCTGCGCCGGTGATCATGTTCTTAACATAGTCAGCGTGGCCTGGGCAGTCGACGTGGGCGTAGTGGCGTGCGGCTGTTTCGTATTCGACGTGGGCAGTATTGATGGTAATACCGCGCGCTTTTTCTTCCGGTGCTGCGTCGATTTGGTCGTAAGCTTTTGCTTGTCCGCCGAATTTAGCTGCCAACACGGTAGTGATAGCCGCTGTGAGTGTGGTTTTACCGTGGTCAACATGACCAATGGTGCCGACGTTTACGTGCGGCTTGGTGCGTACAAATTTCTCTTTTGCCATTTTGAATTTCCTAAAAAATTACCAACAATAAACAACCAGAACTGGTGCCCGTTCCGGGAATCGGACCCGGGATCTCTCCCTTACCAAGGGAGTGCTCTACCACTGAGCCAAACGGGCTAAATCTCTTTAAATCTCAATAACTTAGCTGGAGCGGAATGTCAGAATCGAACTGACGACATCAGTTTGGAAAACTGAGGTTTTGCCATTAAACTAATCCCGCTTAATCAATCCGCACAATTTCTCTAAAAACATCAATACACGTGGTGGAGAGAGCTGGATTCGAACCAGCGTACTCGTAAGAGGGCAGATTTACAGTCTGCTGCCATTAACCACTCGGCCATCTCTCCCGTGTCGAACCTCGGATTATGCCACGGAAATGCCTTCTTTGTCGAGATTCGCTACTAATTTGCGACTAATCTTTGCAGTTAATGTCACCAGTTGATCGGCAGCAAACCCTGTTTTATCAGAAACGCGTTCGCCAGCTCAAAATGCCCGCAACCCAAGAAAGGCGCAGGCGGTCGCATGGCAGACAGCGGCGACGGATGATTTGCACACAACACCAAATGCCCATTTTCATGGCTTTGGGGTGTTTGTAACAAAGTCTGCTTGGCCTGCGCATGCGCACCCCACAGCATAAAAACCACGTTTTTGTTACGCTCAGCCACCAAAGTGATGAGCGCATCCGTCAAGCCCTCCCACCCCAACTTGGCGTGGCTGGCGGGCAGGCCGTCTTCCACCGTTAAACAAGTATTCAGCAACAGCACGCCCTGCTCCGCCCAGCGAACCAAAGATCCATCTTTATGACTTGCAATCATCATATCCGCTGATTCCCGCCCAATTTCCTTAAACATATTGCGCAGCGACGGCGGCACTTTTACCCCAGTCGCCACCGAAAACGCCAGCCCCTGTGCCTGCCCCGCCCCATGGTACGGGTCTTGCCCCAAAATCACCACCCGTACTTGGCCCAAAGGCGTTAATTCCAGCGCTTTGAACGGTGTAGGCGGGTAAATCAACGCGCCAGCGGCTATGCGGGCTTCAATCGCCTCAGCCAAAGCCACCCCCGCTTCACTGCTTAAAAATTCAGCAATCAAGTCACCCCAACCCGCCGCAACAGGCCAACCGCTGGGTTGCCAACGTATCAACCGATTCAGCTCGCTAGACGACTGGAAAAGTTCGTTTTGCATAGGTAAAATATGACTATAGTCGGCGTATTTATTGGCTAATCAGCTATATTATTGATAGCGTTTTTAACGAATTTTTGACTTACTAAATAGGCCCCCAGTCCTACGACTATGCCCAGCGAGTCTGCAGCCCAATCCACGACATCGCCATGCCTCGTTGTAGTGAGCATGCTTTGCAGCACTTCTATAAGCCCTCCATAGCAAACCAGTCCAAAAACAACCCACCTAGCGTAGCTCGGAAAAGCGATCAGTCCCGTCATAGTCAATATGACAAATATTGACCCATGCAGCAATTTATCAAACAAATCAACCTCTTTAGGCACAGCATAAGTGGGCATCAACAGCAAAACAGTGGTCAAAACCAAGCCAAAAACGAATACAAACGGCGTAGCTCGATTCAAAAGTAGCCACATACGGCGCTTTACAAGTTAAACCGCAAACAGCTTCGCCAACGCCTCACCCGGATCGCCCGCCCGCATGAAGGCCTCGCCCACTAAAAAGGCATGCACGCCCGCTTCGCGCATCCGCGCCACATCGGCGGGCGCGGTGATGCCCGATTCAGTGACTAAAATGCGGTCTTTCGGTACATCGGCCAGCAGGCCAATCGTGGTGTCCAGCGTGACCTCAAACGTCTTCAAATTGCGGTTGTTGATGCCGATCAGCGGTGTTTTCAGCTTCAAACCGCGCTGCAATTCAGCCGCATCGTGCACTTCGACCAATACCGCCATGTCCAAACTGCGGGCAATATGCTCAAATTCTGCCATTTGCGTATCAGACAAGCTGGCGGCAATCAGCAAAATCGCATCAGCACCCATGACACGGGACTCGTAGATTTGGTAGGCATCGACCATGAAGTCTTTGCGCAACACCGGCAGCGGACAGGACGCACGGGCTTGGCGCAGGTAGTCGCTGCTGCCTTGAAAAAAGTCTTTGTCGGTGAGGACAGACAAACATGCCGCCCCGCATTCTGTGTAGCTTTGCGCGATGTCCGCCGGTTCAAAATCCGCCCTCAGCACCCCTTTGGACGGGCTGGCTTTTTTGATTTCGGCAATCACAGCGGACTGGCCAGCGGCGATTTTGACGCGCATAGCCCCCACAAAGTCGCGGGTCAAGACGCGGGATTCCGCATCGGCACGAACTGCTTCCAGCGATTTGCGCTGTTTAGCTGCCGCGACCTCTAGGTGTTTGACTGCGGTGATTTTGTCGAGAATGTTGTTGGAAACCTTGGTGTTGGTGGCTGTCATTTTGTGTATTTTCTTAAAAACTGCGATAAATTTCTTTGCGGTGACCGACTTTGATCACGGTTACGACGATTCGCCCATTGTCGATTTCATAAACCACGCGGTAGTTTCCAACGCGGATACGGTACAAATCGATGTGACCTGATAACTTCTCTGCCCCAACGGGCTTGGGTTGCTCAGCCAAGTCTTTAATACTGGCAACTAGCCGCGCTCTGTCCGCCTTTTGCCCTACGGCCTCTAGCTCTTTGGCAGCGGATGATTTGATAACTAGGCGATAGACAGGTTGTCCCTTTGACAAACTCACAATTTGCCACGCTGCTGCAGAGACACTACGACATCAGCAAAATCCAAGCTTTCCTCTGCCGACCGAGCGCGGTGAGCAGATATGTCATCAGCATCTTCAAGCAAAGTCAAACTAACCGCACGATTCACTAGTTCAGACATAGATTGCCCCGAAGCTGCAGCTTTTAGGCGCAACGCTTGGTGGATATCGCCGTCAAAATAAACGGTTGCGCGTTTGGCTGCGGTGATGAGGGTATTGGTTTGCATGCGTTAGTATAACGTTTTGACGTTATAGCGTCAAACACCTCCGCCATTCTTATTCATCTAACAAGACATTGCATTGCTGCCCAGATAGCGATACTCAGAAAAACAACGATAGCTGCCCCCATGGTCACCTCAAAAAACCGACACACGCTCCAGAGACGAGCAAATGCGGGATACCGCTCTACCATCCACCTCAAGCCCTCCGATTTAAGCCATTTTCTCAATAGTCTAGAAGGCTACGTATCCCTTGGAGAACTTCGGAATGATAAAAAACTCGGAACAACAGAAAATCCAAACCGTCGCCATATTTTTGGCTCTTTAAGTCGCACAAATCGCTTTACTTGCACATCTAGGCATATAAAAAAGATCCACAGAAGTAAACAAACTCCAAGCGCAATGAATTGCACTTCGACTAAGCTAAACAACTTCATCGCTTAAGTTATGCCAAGCGCTTTTGTTGCAGCATTCAATTGCTCCAATTTCGCTTTAGAAGCTCCTGATTCAATAGCAATTTTGGCAAGCAATACGCCGGCTTGGATCGAATTTGACACATTGGCGGCATAAAGTGCAGCGCCGGCATTGAGCATCACAATATCCCGTGCGGGGCCGGGTTGGTTGTCTAAAACACCCATCAGCATTGCTTTGGAGTCTTCGGCGGTTTCTACGCGCAGGGCACGGTTGCTGACCATTTGGATGCCAAAGTCTTCGGGATGGATTTCGTATTCGGTCACTTCGCCGTTTTTCAGCTCACCCACCAAGGTGGCTGCGCCGGTGCTGACTTCGTCCATGCCGTCTTTACCGTAGACAACCAAGGCGTGCTCCGCACCTAGGCGCTGCAAGGCGCGGACTTGGATGCCGACCAAATCGGCATGGAACACGCCCATCAAGATGTTCGGGGCACTGGCGGGGTTGGTCAGGGGGCCGAGGATGTTGAAAATCGTCTTCATGCCCAGCTCTTTGCGGATGGGGGCGACGTTTTTCATGGCGGGGTGGTGGTTGGGCGCGAACATGAAACCCAAGCCCACGTCGGCAATACACTGGGCAATGGCGGCTGGGGAGAGGTTGATATTGATGCCCAGCGCCTCCAGCACATCCGCGCTGCCAGACTTACTGCTAACGCTGCGACCGCCGTGTTTGCTGACTTTCGCTCCCGCCGCCGCCGCCACAAACATGGCACAGGTGGAAATATTGAAGGTGTGCGAGCCGTCACCACCCGTGCCGACGATGTCGACCAGATGGGTTTTGTCCGCCACTTCGACCTTGGTCGAAAACTCGCGCATAACCTGCGCAGCGGCGGTGATTTCACCAATCGTCTCTTTTTTGACACGCAGGCCGGTGATGAACGCCGCCATCATGACGGGCGACATCTCGCCGCTCATGATGAGACGCATCAGGTGCAGCATTTCGTCGTGGAAGATTTCGCGGTGCTCAACGGTGCGCAACAGCGCTTGCTGGGGGGTGATTTTGTGAGGCATGGTGATTTAAAACCTTATTTTAGACTATTTTTAGGCTATAGCCGGCGTATTTATTGCTTATACTGCTATTAAAAATATAGTAAATTCAATCCAGAACATTCAATCCAGGAAGTTTTTGAGCATCGCATGGCCATGCTCGGTCAGGATCGATTCTGGGTGAAACTGCACGCCTTCCATCCGCACCGCAAACGGCAGGGTTTTGTGGCGCACGCCCATGATCTCGTCGTCGTCCGTCCATGCCGTCACTTCCAGATCAGCCGGGCACGTGGCGCGCTCAATCGCCAGCGAATGGTAGCGGTTGACTGAGAACTGCTGCGGCAAGCCAGCAAACACGCCCGTTTGCGTGGTGGTGATGACACTGGTTTTGCCATGCATGAGCTGCTGTGCGCGGATGATTTTGCCGCCCAGCGCCGCACCAATTGCTTGATGTCCTAAACAGACGCCCAGCACTGGCAACTTACCAGCGAAGTGAGTGATCGCTTGCACGGAGATGCCCGCCTCTGCTGGAGAACAAGGGCCGGGGGAGATGACTAGGCGGTCGGGATTGCGGGCTGCGATGCCTCCCAAAGTGATTTCGTCGTTGCGAAATACCTCGACTTCAGCGCCTAATTCACCGAAGTATTGGACGATGTTGTAGGTGAATGAATCGTAGTTGTCGATCATGATAAGCTTGATTTTTTTATCGTTTTTCATACCAAGCCCTCCTCAACCAGTTCGCTCGCTCTGAGCAAGGCGCGCGCCTTGGCCTCTGTCTCTGCCCATTCCAGTTCGGGCACGCTGTCGGCTACCACGCCGGCTGCGGCTTGCACGTAGAGGGTGTCGTTTTTGATGACGCCGGTTCGGATGGCGATGGCCACGTCCATGTCGCCCGCAAAACTCAGATAGCCGCACGCGCCGCCGTAAAGGCCGCGTTTGGTGGGCTCCAGTTGGTCGATCAATTCCATAGCATGGACTTTGGGCGCACCGGTCAGGGTGCCAGCTGGGAAGGTGGCTTTGAGGACGTCCATAGCGGTCATCCCCTCGTTGAGAATGCCCTCGACATTGCTGACGATGTGCATCACGTGGCTGTAGCGCTCCACGGCGAAGGATTCTGTGACCTTGACCGAGCCAATTTGCGCAATGCGGCCTATGTCGTTGCGGGCTAAATCGATCAACATCACATGCTCGGCGCGCTCTTTGGGGTCGTTGATGAGTTCCACCTCGGCGGCTTTGTCCAGCTCGGGCGATGCGCCACGGGGACGCGTGCCTGCGAGGGGGCGAATCGTCACTTTTTGCTCGGTTTTGCCGGCAATGTCAACCATTTCCTGACGCACCAAAATCTCTGGGCTCGCGCCCACGACTTGGAAATCACCGAAATCGTAAAAATACATATACGGCGAGGGGTTCAACGAACGCAAGGCGCGATACAGACTGAGTGGCGACTCTGTATACCGCTTTTTGATGCGCTGGCCGACTTGCACCTGCATGAAGTCGCCACTGGCGATCAGCTCTTTGGCACGCAGCACGGCGGCGAGGTAATCGGCTTTGGCGAAGTCGCGCACGGCGGAGTGGGTGAGTGAAGGGTTAATCTCGGGGGCATTCACCGACGACTTCAACATCTCCTTCAGAGCATGCAAGCGCGCTTTAGCCACGGCATAGGCGTCGGGCTGGGCGGGGTCGGCGTAGACGATAAGGGAGAGTTTGCCGGAAAGGTTGTCGATCACCGCCAGCTCTTCGCATTGCAGCAACAAGATGTCGGGGCAGTGCAGCTCGTCGGGCGGGCAGGATTTTTCCAGCTTTTTCTCGATATAGCGCACCGCATCGTAACCAAAATACCCCGCCAAACCGCCGCAAAAGCGCGGCATGCCGGACTGGAGCGCAACTTTGAAGCGCTGTTGGTACTGGGCGATGAAATCCAACGGGTTGAGGTGGCTGGTTTCGACGACCACGCCATCGGTCACAACTTCGGTCTTCGCATCAGCACCAAAGTCACTAGACCTCAGCAAGGTGCGGGCCGGCAGACCAATAAAGCTGTAGCGGCCAAAACGTTCGCCGCCGACGACGGATTCAAGCAAAAAACTGTTGTAGCCGGCGTGATTATTGCCAATTTTGCTATTATTTTTGACATTTTGTGTCAGTTTTAAATACAGCGACAATGGGGTTTCAAGGTCGGCAAAGGCCTGCAGCATCAGGGGGATGCGGTTGTAGCCTTGTGCTTTTAGCTGAGTAAATTCTTGTTCGGTGATCACGATAGAAGCCTTATATTCATACGCTAAAAATGCGAGTTTGATTTTTAGCTGCTACTTCTGCAAACAACCAGATGGGTATTATCGTGGCAGAAGCGGTTCAAACAATGTTGCCAAGATTCTGCATATTTTGTAAATACTGCAGCATTTGACAGTGAGAAGTGAGCGTTAAATTGAGGGACGCCAAAGCCAAGCTCCCCGGCCAAAAAGGCCAGAACTTGCAGCGACTGTAAGAACGCAGTGTTTGAACATACCCCACAGTGTAGCAAAGTCTAAGCGTAAATCCTCTAAAGCTCGGTTAACACTGACTTTTTATGCATTTTGCAAGCGTAAACCCGAGTGGCAAATCTAAGCTGGACGTCGATAATATGAATTGTAAAAATAGCACGGTCGTTCACTTTTATACAGGAATTATTTTTATGAAGCTCACAACACACTTTGTTTCTCGTTATTTCTGGCTCGCCGTGATTTTAAGCACGGGCATTTGCGCGCCGCTGGCTAGTACGGCCGACGTGGTGGACATGGCAGGTGTTAAGTTTGAAGATACGATCGATCAGCGCGGCAGCAAGCTGGTGTTGAACGGTGCTGGCGTACGCTACAAAGCCGTTTTTAAAGTTTATTCGGCTGGTTTGTACTTACCTAAAAAGACGAACTCACCTGAGGAGGCTTTGTCTATGGCTGGCGCTAAGCGCATCAGCATCACGATGCTGCGTGACATTGACTCAAATGAGCTTGGCAAGCTGTTCACGCGCGGGGTAGAAGACAACGCGCCTAAGACTGAAATGTCGAAATTGATTCCTGGGCTGATTCGCATGGGTCAGATTTTCAGCGACCAAAAGAAGCTTGTCGCCGGTGATAGTTTCACTTTTGAATGGGTGCCTGGCACCGGTGGCGTGTTGACCGTCAAAGGCAAGGTGCAGGGCGAGTCTTTTAAAGAAGCCGAATTTTTTATCGCCTTGTTGCGCATTTGGCTAGGGCCCGTGCCTGCAGACTACAAACTTAAAGAGGCTTTACTGGGGAAGTAGATCAAAAGAAAATTCAAATCACGCGTTTAGCATTTAAATAGACAACCCAAAGAACTCGCTTTGAAGAGAAAGTAAAAAGTAAGCATGGAAAAAATTTGGCTCAACAGCTATCCACACAGCGTTCCTGCGGAGATTAACCCCGAAATTTATCAATCAGTGACACAACTGCTTGAAGAGTCGTTCAAAAAGAATGCCGCGAGCCCGTTTTCCGTCTGCATGGATCGGTGGATGAGCTACAAGGAAGTCGACGATTTATCTGCCGCCTTGGGAGCTTGGCTGCAGAGTCTAAGCTTAGAGCCAGATGCACGCATCGCGATTATGTTGCCGAATTTGCCGCAGTTTTCAGTGACGATGGCTGCCATATTGCGGGCAGGCTATACGTGTGTGAATGTCAACCCGCTTTACACGCCGCGCGAGTTAGAGCACCAATTGCGCGACTCTGGCGCGACAACGATTGTGATTCTTGAAAATTTTGCTACGACATTGACTGATGTGAT
>JAYUJX010000042.1:0-9379 GCA_043764955.1 Polaromonas sp. | reverse complement strand
AAACCAGCCGATGAAAATGACTCCACAGCCTGGACGATTTATTGCTAAATCACCCTTGCCCAGCCCATCGGCCTGCTGTTGTAGAGCTCACTGGCAATTAAGCAGCGAGTGCGAAACGTTCGTCGTTTGCAGTTAGTTTGTTGAATCGATTTTTACGAGCGTGACCCTAGCTCGGCATGCCCCACTGCGCGTCCGTACCCGCGTCGAAACCAGTGCAGCCCCTCGATGCTTATTTTACGACGAGTTGGCTGTTTTCAAGGCCAGCGCCTGAAATGAGCTTCAAATGAGCTTCAAATGAGCATGAAATCAGTTTGAAATACCATGAAATGCAGCAAATGCACTGCGTTCAGCCGCCACGTCTTGCACAGTTATGCAGCTTTTGGGCGTGTTGTTTAATGTACTGGTCTTACTTTGCAGGAGTTGATTGCGGTAAGCGTTGCTTTGATAAGGGTCTGCCACCACATAACCGCCCTCTTGCGTGCAATCGCGTTCCAGCGCGCTGTCGCAGCGCTTCCAATTAGCGGCGTAGATGACGCGGCCATCGCGGGTGAAGCCTGGAAAAGCGCTGGCGGTGACGTCTTTGTACGCTGGGCTGGTTTTTGTCGGTTTGAAAGCAGGGTCTTCCCACGACGCTAAATTCAAGGCTGGCAGTGATGTAGCGCTGTTGTCGCGTTGCACCCACCAGACTTGGCCACGGTATTCGTAAGCCACGTCGGCATGTTTTTTAGCTTTACTGGAGAAACCGAAAATGACTTTGCCTGATTGCAGCGTGAACTGCCCACTAGGAATGCACTGCTTACCATCCGCACCAAAACCGAAAATACGCATGGTTGGCACGCCAGATATGGGGTTTTGCGGCAATGCGGCAAATTCTTGACCGTCGACTGAAATCATAGGCAGGGCGTACATGGCGCCATCTTGGGCTAAGCGGTTCAAGCACAGGTTGACGCGGTTACTGTCAGCAACGACGTTTTGCTTCAGCGCATCAACTGTGATGGTTCTAGCCGTCAACATGCCCTCGCCTTGCCGGTTTTCAGTGGCTGAGCCTGATGCATTGGCGTTTGGCCAGCTGAGTGAGCGGATGACGACAGGCGATGCATCACGTTGATTATCGCGCTGTGGGTAGCCGCCACCAACCTCAGAGGCGGCCGCATAAAATCCGTCCATACCCCCTGAAAAAGCCACCTTGCCATTGTATTTATTGGCTAAGATGCTATTAAAAGTATAGTGATCACCATTCGTATCTACCAAATACCGCCAACTGCCCTGCACTGGAAAAGCCTCGTTTGAGAACGGCGTGGAGAAGATTTTTAGGCGACTCACCTGCCCAGCCATCGCACCCAAGCCCGGCGGACCTGGCAGTTCGACCAAGCTTACGGCGGATAGTTTTTTACCCGAATACGAGCGCAGCACATAGCGCCCATCTGGGCTGATGCGCTCGTAAGCGCCTAAAGCGACTTGGTTGTCGTCGTTCAAACCGGCTAATTCAGGGTCTAAGGCGATAAATTGGTTTTGCGGGATGCATTGTTGAGGGGCTTCAACATTAACCACGTCATTCCCGCGTTTTAAACGCTCTTGAATGCCTAGCGCCCAAAACTGCGCAGGCATCGCACCAATCAAGCGGTTTGGGTGCATTTCGCCACTTTTAACGACAAAGGCCGTCGGAAAATGTGCATAGGCCTCTTTTTCAACCAGTTGGGGAGAGCAAAGCGGCTCTGTAGTGGCCAAGGCTTCGGCATCTTTGGGCTTGGAAGCTGCAAGGGTACGAAGTGCAGATTGCCATTCAACGACTGGCATACGTCCATCCACCAAAGGCACAAACTTCAAACCTGCTGCTTTTGCCGCATCAGCCGCCAAGTGCGCTTGGGTGGCAGACAGCACCATGCGGGGAGACCAAACGTACAGCAAACTGCCTTGGTCAACTTGCGATGGACGCGTTTGAAGGTTAAATTTTTCGTCATTAAAACAAGCTATAGCCGGCGTATTTATTGCCTGTATAGCTATAAAAATAATAGCAAAAAAAGAGCTTTTACAGATGGCCATCTAACCAGTCAAGCACACAATCCGGCTCTTTCAACGAGGCATCTGCGTTCCAAGAGTTCACGTCATGGCTGCCCATATAGCCCCATGTGGCGGCCAAACTGGGCATGCCTGCGGCTTTGCCAGCATCAATATCGCGTTTGTCGTCACCCACGTAAACACAGTATTGCGGCGCTGTTTTCAAGCGTCGTGCGGCTTCAAACATTGGCTCTGGGTGTGGTTTGGCATGCGACGTGGTGTCACCGCTGATAACGACGGCTGCATCGCGCAGCAGAGGCATTTGCCGCACCAAAGCATCGGTAAAGCGCATAGATTTATTGGTCACAATGCCCCAAGCCAAACCCCGCATCGACAGAGTTGCCAGTAGCTCCTCAACGCCCACGAACGCCTTGGTGCGTTGGGTGAGGCACATTTCGTAGTTGTAAAAAAACTCTTCACGCCATGCCACAAAATTGTGGTGCTCGGGCATCATGTCAAACGCTACGCCCAGCATACCTCGAGCGCCTGCACCGGCCATGGGGCGGTATTTTTCATAAGACAGCGACTTTAACCCTCTGTCAAGCCGCATTTTGTCAGCGGCTGCGGCTAAGTCTGGCGCGCTGTCGATGAGTGTTCCGTCTAAGTCGAACAGTACGGCTCTGATGATGCGTTGTGATGTCACGTAGTTCAGTTCGTTGATGAAATGCGGTATTGTTTTATGATAATTCAAGTCTTACACCGTGACTACTTGTACATTACCAAGTAGTTTAAATCCTTACCAGCACGATTAATAACATTCAAGTGATTGATCACACATTTTTTTTGTGGCCAGCATGTAGTTGACTCGCGTATCGTCACTTAATTTGTAGCGTTTGGTGAGTGGGTTGTGCTCTAAACCGCGCGTTGCTTGTATCTCCAGCCCTACTTTTCGCCCAAATGTAGCTAATTCGCTGGGGGTGATGAACTTGGCGTATTCATGGGTTCCGCGTGGCAGCATGCCCAAAACATACTCAGCACCCACGATGGCATGTAAAAATGCGCGCCCATTGCGGTTTAAAGTTGAGAAAAACACCCAACCACCAGGTTTCACCAAAGTGGCACAGGCCGCGACGATGGATTGCGGATTGGGCACATGCTCCAGCATTTCCATGCAAGTGATGATATCGAAGCTAGCGGGCTGCTCCAGTGCCAAGTCTTCGGCACTGATTTCACGGTAGCTGACATTGGGCGTCTGCGCTTCTAAGGCGTGTAACTGCGCTACTTTGAGGGATTTGGTGGCCAAGTCCGCACCAACCACCATCGCACCTTTGCGAGCCATGGCATCCGCCAAAATACCGCCACCACAGCCAACATCGAGCACGCGCTTGCCACTCAAACTCGCCAAACTGTTGATCCAGTCCAATCGTAAAGGGTTAATAGCGTGCAGTGGGGCAAATTCGCTCGTTTTGTCCCACCAATGGTGCGCAAGATCAGAGAATTTAGCCAATTCGGCAGGGTCTGCGTTGCTAGATTTCAGGGTTTGCATGGGTTTATTGTATAAAAAAAAGCCCCAGAGTTTGACCTTAGGGGCTTTTTTGAGTCTGACTGTCAATTAGCCACCTTAACGATGACTAACTCTCACTTTTAGATTACTTCTTCTGTGTTCCAACCACTTCGATTTCAACGCGGTTGTTTTTAGCACGGCCTTCGACTGTTTTGTTGTCAGCAACTGGCTGCTTAGAACCCTTGCCTTCAGTGTAAACGCGGTTTTTCTCGATGCCTTTAGACACCAAGTATGCCTTCACAGCTTCAGCGCGGCGAACTGACAATTTTTGGTTAGAAGCGTCGTTACCTTTAGAGTCTGTATGACCCACAGCAACGATAACTTCCAAGTTGATCGCCTTGACTTTACCAACCAAGTCGTCCAACTTTGCTTTGCCAGCAGCTTTAAGCACTGCAGAGTTAGCAGCAAAGAAAGCATCAGCAGCGTAAGTGACTTTAGTGGCAGCAGCGCCTACAGCTGGTGCAGCAGGTGCTGGTGCAGCAGCGGCTGGTGCGGCAACAGCTGGTGCTGGAGCAGCAGCTACTGGAGCGACGACTGCAGCAGGTGCTGGAGCAGCAGCTACTGGAGCGATAGCGCCATCACAACCTGGAGCGGCAGTAGCCGGTGTCCAGTTAGCCGTACGCCAGCACAAAGCTGATGCATTGCCGATTTTCCACTGCATATTGCCTGAACCACTGCGCCAGTTGTCGCTATTGGTTGTAGACCCATTAGCAAAAGCTGCGCCAGCAACAGCAACTGTTGCAACTATCATGGCGATTTTGTTCAGTTTGATCATTTTTTGTCTTCCTTAAAAATTAATGTTGCAAGTTGAGGGGAAATTAATTGCGGTCTTGCTTAGCTTTGCGCTTTGGTGCGGGTGCAACCACTACTGGTGCAGGAGCAGGTGCTGGAGCAACCACTACAGGCGCAGGTGCTGGTGTTGGCGCAACCACTACTGGTGCAGGTGCTGGAGCAACAATTACTGGTGCGACTACAGCGACTGGCGCTGGAGCAGCAGCAACAGGGGCGATAGCACCATCACAACCTGGAGCAGCTGTCGCTGGTGTCCAGTTAGCGGTGCGCCAGCACAAAGCTGATGCGTTACCAATTTTCCACTGCATATTACCTTGACCACTGCGCCAGTTGTCGCTGTTGGTAGTTGAACCATTAGCAAAAGCTGAACCAGCAATAGCCACAGTTGCCACGAGCATTGCGATTTTGTTTAATTTGATCATTTTGAGTCCTAAGATACTAGCTGCAGCAAGGCTGCGGAATTTGTACGTCCTGTGTACCATCACACAATCCGCTGAAGGTTATTGTGCCACAGTCGATAACGTGTAACCGAGACAAATTGCACTAAAAGTTCCCCAACAGACTAAAAATAGTTATCCGTTGCTCGCACGCAACACCCAAGCCAGCTTAAAATCTATGGTTAATCAGTAGCGGTTTTCGCTACTTGGATTATCTAGCAACACCAAGCTACACGCTAAATTTAACGTACACAACGCTCATGACCCAGTTCGCCAAAGAAACCTTGCCTATCAGCCTAGAAGAGGAAATGCGCCGCAGCTACCTCGATTACGCCATGAGCGTGATTGTAGGTCGCGCCCTGCCCGACGCGCGTGATGGCTTGAAGCCCGTGCATAGACGCGTGCTGTACGCGATGCATGAGCTGAGCAACGACTACAACAAACCTTACAAAAAGTCAGCCCGTATTGTGGGTGATGTGATCGGCAAGTACCACCCGCACGGCGATAGCGCGGTGTATGACACCATTGTCCGCATGGCGCAGGACTTCTCCATGCGCCACATGTTGGTGGACGGCCAAGGCAACTTCGGATCGGTGGATGGCGACAACGCTGCGGCAATGCGATATACCGAAATCCGCATGGCCAAAATCGCCCATGAATTGCTGGCGGACTTGGACAAAGAAACCGTCGATTTCGGCCCTAATTACGACGGCAGCGAATCCGAGCCTTTGGTCATGCCAGCGCGCTTCCCCAACTTGTTGGTCAATGGCTCTTCAGGCATTGCCGTGGGTATGGCGACCAACATCCCGCCGCACAATCTGAATGAAGTGATCGACGCCTGCCTGCACCTGCTGGCGAACCCGCAAGCCAGCATAGACGAGCTGATGGAAATCATTCCCGCGCCGGACTTCCCGACCGCCGGTATTATCTACGGTATCAATGGCGTGAAAGACGGCTACCGCACGGGCCGTGGCCGTGTGGTGATGCGCGCCAAATGCCATTTTGAAGACATCGACAAAGGGCAACGCCAATCCATCATCGTGGACGAACTGCCCTACCAGGTTAACAAAAAAACCTTGCAAGAGCGCATGGCCGAGCTGGTGCATGAGAAGAAGATTGAAGGCATTTCGCACATTCAGGACGAATCAGACAAATCAGGCATGCGCTTGGTGATTGAGCTGAAACGTGGTGAAGTGCCAGAAGTGGTACTGAACAACCTGTACAAGCAAACCCAGCTTCAGGACACTTTCGGCATCAACATGGTGGCTTTGGTCAACGGGCAGCCAAAACTTTGTAATTTGAAAGACTTGCTGGAAGTCTTCTTGGACCACCGCCGCGAAGTGGTCACACGCCGCACTGTTTTCACCCTGCGCAAAGCCCGCGAACGTGGTCATGTGCTGGAAGGTTTGGCGGTTGCATTGGCCAATATCGACGAATTTATTGCCCTGATTCGCAACGCACCGACGCCACCTGTGGCGAAAGCAGCGCTCATGGAGCGGTCATGGGACAGCTCTTTGGTGCGTGAAATGCTAACCCGCACCCGTGCAGACGGTGGCGTGATCAATGCTGACGACTACCGTCCTGACGGTTTAGAGCGTGAATTTGGCTTAGAAACCGGTGGCTTGTACAAACTGTCAGAAGTGCAAGCGCAAGAAATCTTGCAGATGCGTCTACAGCGTTTGACCGGTTTAGAGCAAGACAAAATCGTTGCCGAGTACAAAGAAGTCATGGCTGAGATTGACGATTTGCTGCACATTTTGGCGACGCCAGGCCGTGTTTCGACCATCATCAGCGAAGAATTGACCGCTATCAAGCTTGAATTTGGCCAAAGCAAGCTGGGCATGCGCCGCAGTTTGGTCGAACACAGCTCGTTTGACCTCAGCACTGAAGACCTGATCACCCCGACCGACATGGTGGTAACCATGAGCCACAGCGGCTACATCAAGAGCCAACCATTGTCTGAATACCGCGCCCAAAAGCGCGGCGGACGTGGCAAACAGGCGACACAAACCAAAGAAGACGACTGGGTCGACCAGCTTTTTGTTGCCAACACGCACGACTATATTTTGTGCTTCTCCAACCGTGGCCGCCTGTACTGGCTCAAAGTCTGGGAAGTGCCAGCTGGCTCACGCGGCTCGCGTGGTCGCCCGATTGTCAACATGTTCCCGTTGCAAGATGGCGAAAAAATCACCGTTGTATTGCCGTTAACGGGTGAAAAAACCAAGTTTCCAGCTGATCAATATGTTTTCATGGCGACCAGCATGGGCACGGTCAAGAAAACGTCTTTGGACGAGTTCAACAATCCACGCAAAGGCGGCATCATCGCCGTGGGATTGGACGACAACGATTATTTGATTGGCGCAGCGCTGACCGACGGCCAGCACGATGTGATGCTGTTCAGCGATGGTGGCAAAGCTGTGCGTTTTGATGAAAACGACGTGCGCCCCATGGGTCGCAACGCACGCGGCGTGCGCGGTATGAACTTGGAAGACGGCCAAAGTGTGATCGCCATGCTGGTCGCCGAAGACGAACAGCAAAGCGTGCTGACCGCCACCCAAAACGGCTATGGCAAGCGCACCAGCATCACCGAATACACCCGCCACGGGCGTGGCACCAAAGGCATGATCGCCATCCAGCAGTCTGAGCGCAACGGCAAAGTGGTTGCCGCGACTTTGGTGCATACGGATGACGAAATCATGCTGATCACCGACAAAGGCGTGCTGGTTCGCACCCGCGTCAGTGAAATTCGCGAAATGGGACGAGCGACACAAGGCGTGACATTGATTGGCTTAGACGAAGGCTCGCAACTGAGCGGTTTGCAGCGCATCGTGGAAAACGATGCGAATCAGACAGAAACTTCAGAAGATAGTGTTGATGTAGCTGCGGATAATTCTGTGGATGACACAACAGATGCACCTGCCTCTCCAGATGCGCCTGATACTTCAGAAACTTAAATTACTATAAATTTAATAGCACTTTAGTCAGCAAATACGCTGGCTAGAGTCATATTTAACTTCTAAAATCAATAAATACTGCCTCCATGAGTAAAACCCTGCTAGAACTGCGAGATTTGATTGATACGACCGACAAAGAGCTGTTGGCGCTACTCAACCGTCGCGCAGGCTATGCAGGGGAAGTGGGTGAAATTAAGAAGATTGACGGTTCGCCTGTGTATCGCCCTGAGCGCGAGGCGCAGGTCATCAGCGGTTTGCAGAACGCTAATATTGGCCCACTCAAAAACGCCAGTGTGGCTCACATTTGGCGAGAGGTGATGTCGGCTTGCAGGTCTTTGGAAGCGCCGCAGCGTGTCGCCTACTTAGGCCCCGCTGGCACGTTCAGCGAGATGGCTGCCCTGCAATTTTTTGGTACCAGCATTGAGCACATCCCTTGCAGCAGCTTTGACGAGGTCTTTCACGCCACCACAGCGGGCAGCGCAGATTTTGGCGTGGTGCCGGTAGAAAACAACACCGAAGGCGTGGTGACCCGCACCTTGGATTTGTTCCTCAATTCACCCCTGCACATCGTTGGCGAAGCAAGCTTTTTGGTACGCCACCATTTGCTGAGATTGTCAAATTCTTTAGAGAATATCGAAGTCATTTTGGCGCATCCGCAAGCTTTGGCGCAGTGCCAAGGCTGGCTAGCCAAGCATTTGCCCCATGCCGAGCGCCGAGCTGTTTCCAGCAATGCCGAAGGTGCACGTTTGGCTGCGACCGACCCCGCTTGGGGGGGTATTGCCAGTGAGCGCGCAGGTGCAGAATTTGGCTTACACGTGGCGGCGCATGCCATCCAAGACGACGCTTTCAACCGCACCCGCTTTGCCGTCGTTTGCTTGCCTCAAACCTTGCCCATGCCGCAGGCTTCAGGTAGAGATTGCGTGAGCTTGATTGTGTCTGTGCCCAATAAACCAGGCGCCGTGCATGACTTACTGATTCCACTCAAAAACCATGGTGTCTCGATGACGCGGTTTGAGTCCCGCCCTGCTCGTTCTGGTCAATGGGAGTATTTCTTTTATATCGATTTGGCGGGCCACCCCTCTGAACCACATGTAGCAAATGCATTGAAGGAGCTGCAAAATTCATGCGCTTTTTACAAACTACTAGGCAGCTATGCCGTAAGTGATTGATTGACTTGACAGACATTGCGTACTTAGCCCGTCAAAAGATTACAAAATAACAAAAGATAACAAAACCGTGTCACTCTTTAGCAAAATAAAAAAACCGCAATTCGAGCAGCTGGGCATCATTGGCTGCGGCTTGATGGGCAGCTCGTTTGCCTTAGCCATGAAAAGGGCAGGCTTGGTCAAACGCATCGTGGGTTACAGCAAATCACCAAGCACCACCGCAAGGGCGTTGCAGCTTGGCGTCATTGATGTAGAAGCAGCCTCCGCATTGCAGGCGGTGTCTGGTTCAGATATCGTTCTGATTGCAGTACCCGTAGCCGCTATTGAGGGAACTTTTAAAGCCATCAAACATATGATTACTCCCGATATGTTGATCATGGATGTGGGCTCAACCAAGTCTGACGTGGTGGATGCGGCGCAACGCCTTTTAGGTTCATTGGTCGGTACTTTTGTACCTGCGCATCCAAT
>JAYUJX010000041.1:0-9382 GCA_043764955.1 Polaromonas sp. | reverse complement strand
CGGGCGCTGTTGGAAAGTCAAAGCGCCGCATCACGACACCAATAACGCCAATGACGTAAAGCAGCACCAAATCAAACGCGCTTTGACGCATGCCGTAAGCACCCACCGTGGCAAAAATCAAAATGCCAGCGTACAAGTAGGGTTTTGGAATTTTGAGAAGCTTGACCCACATGCCCACCAATGGCAAGTTCAGCACCAACAGCATCACGTTACCAATATAAAGCGATGCAATCAAAGCCCAAACCAACGCACCTGAAGTTTGAAACAACTGCGGGCCAGGCTGTATGCCGTAGCTTTGGAAAGCGCCTAACAAGATCGCGGCGGTGTTCGAAGTTGGAATACCTAGCGTCAATAGCGGAATCAATGTTGCGGTCACGGCTGCGTTGTTAGCCGCTTCAGGACCAGCCACACCTTGAATCGCGCCTTTGGTGCCGAAATCACTGCTGTCTTTGGCGAGTTTTTTCTCAGTGGCATAGCTCAAAAACGTTGGAATCTCCGTGCCGCCAGCTGGAATCGTGCCAAAAGGGAAGCCAATCGCTGTACCGCGCAGCCATGCTGGAATAGATTTTTTCCAATCGCTTTTGCTCATGTGCACGCTGCTCAATTTGTTTTGAGATTCAGCGGTTTTGCCTTCATACAGCACAGCATACAAGGCCTCAGCGACTGCAAATAACCCAACTGCGACCAAGACGATTTCAATGCCATCAAGCAATTCAGACACACCACCGGTGTAGCGGGCTTGGCCAGAAATTTGATCCATGCCAATCAAGCCAACGGCCAAACCTACGAACAGCGCGACCATGCCGCGCAATGTGCTTTTACCCAACACCGCGCTAACCGTGGTGAAGGCGAGCAGCATCAACATAAAGTACTCTGGCGGCCCCAGGCGCACAGCAAAGTTGGCCAGCATGGGTGCAAACAGAGTAACCAACACTGTGGCAATCGTGCCCGCCACAAATGAGCCAATGGCTGCAGTTGCTAAAGCAGCGCCTGCGCGGCCGCTTTTGGCCATTTTATTGCCTTCCATGGCCGTGACCATGCTGCCGGTTTCACCCGGCGTGTTCAGCAAAATAGAGGTGGTTGAGCCGCCATACATCGCACCGTAATAGATGCCAGCAAAGAAAATCATGGATGCCGTAGCATCCACTTTGGTGGTAATCGGTAGCAACATCGCAACAGCAACAGCGGGGCCAATGCCAGGTAACACGCCCACGGCTGTACCCACAGCACAACCTATCAAACACCACAACAAATTAATAGGGGTTGCAGCCGTTGCAAACCCCAGCATCAGCTGGTCCCAAACTTCCATCAAATCCACCCTGTTGAAGTTAAACCTGGCAAATTAATAGCCAAAAGCTTGGTAAACATCCAATACACCGGCGCTGCAATGGCAAAACCAATCAACAAATCTTTGAAAAATTGCTTTCCATTGAAAGAACCAATTTTTTCAAGCTCAGCCGTACGCAAACCGCGCACTGCTAGGGCGAAGCACAAGGTACAGCTCAAAATGAAGCCAATCGTTGTGATCAGCGCCGCATTAGCCAGTAATCCTGCCGACATCCACGCAAAGCCTGACCAAAAACCGGTGTCAGCGCCATTCGGAGCTTCCATGTTGCGAAAGCCACCGCTACGCGCTTCCCAAACGACAAGAATGCCACATAACGACAGAACGACACCCACTAATGCAGGCAAAAAATCTGGCCCGACGCCTGCGTAGCCCGCATCAGATGGAATCATGGTGGCACCAACCACCATCGCCACCCCCAGAATCAAAATTCCGACCCCAAGGAGCAATTGCCCCTTAGAAGCAGATTTCTGATTCAACGCTGTATCCGAACTCAAACCGTCATTCCTGACAAATACATGATGGCGCGCAAACTTGAAAATTCATAATCAACAAATTCATCAAACTCTTTGCCGGTCATCAGCGCTGGTGTCCAAGCATTTTTAGCAAGCGACTCTGCCCAAGCCTTGGATTTGGTCGCTTTCACGACAATATCTGTCAACTCCGTGCGTTGTGCTGCCGTCAGGCCTGGCGCACCATATACGCCGCGCCAGTTACCCAAAACGACATCGTAGCCTTGCTCTTTCATGGTGGGAACATTGATGCCAGGCAAACGCTTCGGTGATGTAACGCCAATCGCACGCATTTTTCCTGAAGTAATGTACTCAGCAAACTCACTGTAGCCGCTGCCACCAACTTTGACGTTGCCGCCCAAGATGGCTGCAATCGCTTCACCACCACCACGGAAAGCCACGTAATTGACCTTTTTAGGGTCAACACCCACTTGACGAGCCAGCATAGAGGCAGCAATGTGCTCTGTCGAGCCTTTTGAACCACCACCCCAAGTCACGCTGCCTGGGTCTTTTTTCATTTGCTCGACCACATCCTTCATGGTTTTAAATGGAGAATCTGCTGGGACGACAAACACGTTGTATTCGCTGGTCAAGCGCGCAATCGGTGTCGCTTTGTCCAAACCAACTTGTGGTTTGCCTGTGATGATACCGCCCAACATGACCGCGCCCATCATGATGAGTGAGTTTGCATCGCCCTTGTTAGCGTTGACGAATTGTGCCAAGCCGATAACGCCAGCAGCACCGCCCTTGTTGTCGTACTGCACCGTATCCGCCGCTTTAGCGTCCATCATGGCTTTGCCCAGTGCACGACCTGTCGTATCCCAACCACCACCAGGGTTAGCTGGGATCATCATTTTGATGTTGCCAGCGGCTTGCGCCGTCAAAGGCAAAGCACCAGCAGCTGCCAAAGCAACTAAAGATTTGAGGAATGTATTGCGACGCATGGTTGACTCCTAATTAATATTTAATAAAGACAATAAGTTAATAGCAAATGGTAGGATTGCCTAACCTGCAAATGATGCCGTGCTTGGCTGTCGTTTGGCTGTCGAAAACCACTGTTTCTAATAGGGAAAACACTTAGAAAGTGCTGTTTTATCGTCTATTTTGTCTGTTTATCCTAGGGTGCTGGCTGTGAAGTTATTAATTGTTGAAGACGATCTAGCCATGCAGACAGCGCTACAGCGTGCACTCAGTTCGCGTGCGATTACTGTTGCCGTTTGTGGCGATGGCTTGCTTGCATTGTCTTTATGGAAGCAGCTGCAACCTGATGTTGTGTTGCTTGACTTAACGCTTCCGAATGTGGATGGCTTAGAAGTACTGTCACAAGCGCGTCAACAAGGCTTGCAAACACCCGTGCTGATTTTGACCGCACGAAGCACAGTCGGTGACCGCGTGATTGGCTTGAACACGGGCGCAGATGACTACTTGGCCAAACCGTTTGATTTGGATGAGTTAGAAGCGCGACTGCGTGCATTGCACAGGCGCAATGCGGCAACACTTACAGAGCCAAACAACGAAATCATTCAAGCCGGGCGACTGCGACAGAACAAACATAGCGGTGCGGTTTACTGCAATGATGTCGTCATTGATTTAACGCCACGTGAGCTGGCATTACTCGCACCTTTGATGAGCAAAGTGGGGCATGCCGTCAGCAAAGAGCAGCTGTTCAAGCTGGTGTTTCCCAATGCGACCGAAGTGCAATATGAAGCCATCGAAGTGGTGGTTTACCGTTTGCGCAAAAAACTCATGGGGACCGGTGTCAATTTGATAACCTTACGCGGGCTGGGCTACTTACTCAAAGAGGATGCCCAAGTGTGAAGCGCACAACCTCATTACGCCGAACCTTACTCATAGGCATTTTGGTGCCGATTTGTTTGTTCGTAGCGGTGGATACATTCTTTTTATACCGTCAAGCGCTGTCTGCCATCAACACCGCATATGACCGCACATTACTAGCTTCCGCGAAATCTATCGGTGAGTTGCTTAAAGTTGAAGGCGTGGGCGATCAAGCTCAAATCAGCACGACGATTCCCTACGCCGCACTAGAAGCCTTTGAAGCAGATAACCGCAGTCGCATGTTTTATCGCGTATCAAGCACACAAGGCAAATTGGTTGATGGCTTTGAAGATTTGCCGCTTTGGCAAGGCAAGCTGCCAGACAAAGGGCCTTATGCCGCCTTGGTTGATTTTTATGACAGCCAATTCAGAGGCGATGCCATCCGTATGGCCGTCTTGCTACAGCCTGTCGCCAGCGAGAAGGGTTTAGGCATGGCGATCATTCAAGTGGGTGAAACGCTAGAGCTGCGCCAAGTTTTGGCACGTCAGATATTGATAGAAACACTGTGGCGGCAAGCTTTGCTTATTTCGGTATTGGCACTGATGGTGGTTTTGGTCGTGCAACGCGCAACGCGCCCTGTGCGGCGCATGAGTTTGGCGCTGCAAGCCCGGCCCGCTGGTGATCTCACACCCATCACAGCAACCGATGCACCGCGCGAACTACAGCCCTTGATCGTTGCGACTAATGATGTGATGGCTAGACTGAAAAGCTTGCTGAAGCACCAAAAACGCTTTGTTCGTGACACCTCGCATCAACTGCGCACACCTTTGGCGGTAATGAAGACACAGGTGCAATCCGCGCTACGTGGTGACGTTGCTCCTTTAGTTGCGCTACAGGAAATCAAACACACCGTCGAGCGAGCAACCTATTTGGCCAACCAAATGTTGGCACTGTCAAAAGTAGAACAATTGCGCCAACAAGCCGATGCAAGTGTACTTAACTGGGCGATTTCGTTGCGCGACGTGACTTTGGATATTTCACCGCTGATTGCAGAGAAGAATTTAGATTTTGAAATCCACACAGAGGACTGCAATATCCTTGCCCATGATTGGATGCTGCGCGAGTTGTCTCGTAACTTGCTGCACAACGCCATCAAATACAGCCCTGTTGCTGGCGCACTGAGCGTTCGGCTGGAGGTGCAAAACCAATTTGCGCAGCTCACTATTCGCGACGACGGCCAAGGCATCTCGCCCGAGCTACAAGAGCGTTTGTTTCAACCCTTTTCAGCGGGTGACATAAGCACGGGTTCAGGATTAGGGCTCGCTATTTGTCTAGAAGTGGTCAAAGCATTAAACGGCACGATCAGCTTGACCAACCGAATGCTCCCACTTCACTTGAGTGATTTCAACAAAGGCAAGGTGATTGGTTTAGACACCATCGTTCGACTGCCCTTGCAAGCCCGCTGAAGTAGCACAAGCTGCGCAAATACAGGCTAAATTTCGCTTTTCTGGCGCTACACGAGCGAGCAAGTCCGCATCAAACTTAACCGCCGTACACCAACACTGTTCAGTCTGTTTGATGCCAGTCTCTCGCTCAATTTCCATGATACATTGGTTAATATGCCCGCATAGAGGGCATATATTGGCTATAGCCGCCGTATTCATTGCCTAAATAGCTATTTATTTAATAGCTGTATTCAGATCACTTTGCGCCGCAGACTTGCTTCCCGTGAATCGCCCTGTGAGCTTTTGCCAAACCCATTTCAACGCTGCTGGAATATCGTCCACCAAAGTAAACACCGCAGGAATCACCAGCAAGCTAAGGAAGGTTGATGTAATCAAACCACCAATCACCGCAACCGCCATCGGGCTGCGGAAGCTGCCGTCAGCGCTGCCCCAGCTCATCGCAATGGGCAGCATACCTGCACCCATCGCGATGGTAGTCATCACAATCGGACGAGCCCGTTTGTGACAAGCATCCAGCAACGCATCTATGCGAGACATCGGCGGCACAGCAGGCTGCGTTTCAGTGGCATGACGACCACGGCGCGCTTCGATGGCGTATTCCACCAGCAAAATTGAGTTTTTCGTTGCGACACCCATCAACATCACCAAGCCAATCAAAGACGGCATGGAGAATGATTTTTGCGCAATCAACAAGCCCACAAAAGCACCGCCCAATGACAAAGGCAGGGCTGCCAAAATAGTGACTGGGTAGAGCAAATTTTTAAACAACAATACCAAAACGATGTATATGCACAAAACACCAATGCCCATGGCTAAGGTAAAGCTTGCAAAGAGTTCACCCATCACCTCGGCATCACCAATCGTGACTTGCTTCACGCTGGCGGGTAAATTTTGTATGGATGGCAGTTTTGCCACGGCTGCCGTCATTTCGCCTAACGGCACATTGGACAGTTCGACTTCAAACTGTACATTGCGCGAACGGTTAAATCGGTCAATCACGGCTGGGCCGCCGGCTAACTCTAGGCTAGCGACTTGCCCCAACATCACCGTGCCACGGCTGCTAGGCACCATCAGGCGCTCCAGCGTTGCTAAATCGGTCTTGGCATCATCAGCTAAACGCACCACGATAGGCACTTGGCGCTGCGATAGATTCAACTTAGGCAAAGCAGCATCGTAGTCACCCACGGTAGCGATGCGCAATGTCTCGCCAATAGCAGCGCTGGTCACACCCAGGTCTGCCATTTGTGAAAAGTTAGGGCGAATGGTCACCTCTGGGCGCACCAAAGCGGCACTAGAGGCAATGGAACCTAAGCCTGGAATAGTTCGCAAGTCTTTCTCAATCGCCGATGCTGCAGCCGCCAAAGCCATTGGGTCTTCACTGGTTAACGCCAAAATATATTTTTCACCCGAGCCGCCCAAGCCCACCTTGCTACGCACAGCGGGCACGTTTTCCATAGCTTTGCGAATGTTGTTTTCAATCACCTGCTTGCGTGGGCGAGTACCGCGTTCGGCCAACACAATCGTCAAAGTGGCTTTGCGCGATTCTGCTGCACCGCCGGGTGCAAACGCATCGCCTCCCGCTGACCCACCACCAATGGTTGTATAAACCGACTTCACGTGATCTACTTTGCTGATCAACGTACGCGCCAGCTCAGCTGAGTCCTTGGTTTGTGCGAGCTTGGTGCCTGGCGGTAGCTCTAGGTAAACTTGGGTTTGGCTGTTGTCATCTGGCGGAATGAAACCTTGTGGCAACAAAGGAATGAGCGCCAAAGAGCCCATGAAAAATGCACCCGCAGCAGCACCCGTGATCCAACGGTGGCTCATGCACCAACGGCTGGCCCTCATATACCAACGCATGATTGGGCCTTCTTTTTCAACGTAGTTGACGATAGGCTTCAAAATATACGCCGCCATCATGGGCGTCAACATGCGCGCCACCACCAATGATGCGATCACCGCCAAAGAAGCTGTCCAACCAAATTGTTTGAAAAATTTGCCCACAATGCCACTCATGAATGCGAGCGGTAAAAACACGGCCACCAAGGCAAATGTGGTGGCGATCACCGCCATGCCAATTTCGTCTGCCGCTTCCATGGCCGCTTGGTAGGGCGTTTTGCCCATGCGCAAATGGCGCACGATGTTTTCCACCTCCACAATCGCATCGTCCACCAAAATACCGATCACCAAGCTCAAAGCCAGCAAAGTAACAACGTTGATTGAGAAGCCCAGATAGTCCATGCCGATAAACGCAGGAATCACGGACAAAGGCAGCGCCACAGCAGAAACAAACGTGGCACGCCAGTCACGCAAAAACAGCCACACCACCAGCACTGCCAAAATAGCACCTTCAATCAACAAGGTGAGTGATGCGCTGTACTCTTCTTCTACTGGCGTCACGAAGTCAAACGCTTCGGTCAATTCAATATCTGGGTGTGCAGCTTGTAGTTCTTTCAATGCCAAGCGCACGCCACGGCCAGCCTCTACCTCGCTTGCACCCTTGCTGCGAGACACTTCAAAGCCAACCACGGGTTTGCCATTCAACAGTGCGGCTGAGCGCTGCTCTGCAATGGTGTCTTTGACATCCGCAATTTGGTCTAGGCGAATTTTTCGGCCATTCAATGACAGCTCAATCGCGCTTAGCTCAGCCGCAGATTTAACAGAAGCCAAGGTGCGCACAGGCTGCTCGCTGCTACCCAAATCGGTACGACCACCCGCCGTGTCGAGCTGCACCAAACGTAATTGCCGCGATACATCAGCAGGACTGATGCCCAAAGATGCCATCTTGCCTTGGTCTAAAGCCACACGTACTTCACGGGTAACACCGCCCACGCGAGCAACCGAGCCCACGCCTTTGACGGCCAACAAGCGACGATTCAAGGTGTCGTCAACGAACCAGCTCATGGCTTCGTCGTCCATAGTTTTGCTGCTGATCGCGTAAGCCAGCACAGGCGCACCTGAAATATTGACTTTGCTCACGACGGGGTCGCGCACGTCTGACGGTAAATCTGCCCGCACCTGCTGCACGGCGGAACGCACTTCATCTAACGCTTCTTGCGTGGGCTTTTCTAGGCGAAATTCTGCGGTGATGGTGGCAGAACCATCTTGCACCTTGGTATAGATATTTTTCAAGCCATTCAACGAAGCAATCGAGTTTTCAATTTTTCGAGCCACATCAGTTTCGAGCTGTGCAGGCGAAGCGCCTGGCAAACTGGCTGTGATGATGATGTTGGGCACTTCCAAATCAGGAAAGTTTTGTACTTTCATGTTTTGGTAGCTCAAAGTACCGGCGAAGCAAAGCATCACGAAAAACATGATGGCGGCAATGGGGTTGCGGATGCACCAGGCGGAAACGTTCATTATTTCGCTCCTGTTTGAACTGTGGCTACCGCAGTTGCTGGCGCGGCAGCGGATTTAGCATCAACAATCTTGACGGTATCGCCGTCCGCTAAAAAGCTGGCGCCACTGGCAACAAAACTGTCACTCGGTTTCGCGCCTTGCTTGATTTCAACCGCATCACCCACGCGGCGACCGGTTTCTAGCTTAACTTGCGTGACTTTGTTGTTGGCTTCTACACGCATGGCGTAAGTGAATCCGTCTCTCAACACCAAGGCTTGTTGTGGCAGTGTGAGTGCATTGGCTGAGCCTAAGGCAAACTCGCCTTTGGCAAACATACCAGCCTTGACACCGGCATTCGCTGGCAAATCAACGTAAACCAAGGCGTTGCGGGTAGCAGCATCTACTGTAGGCGCGACGGTACGCACCGTACCTTCAACCTGTGCACCACTAGCGGCTGTCACCTTGGCTTTTGCACCTGGTTTGATACTGGCGATCTCATTGCTGGTCACCTCAGCGCGCCACTCTAGGCGGCCACCGCGAATCATGCGAAACAACTCTGTGCCACCGCCGACCACCGCACCCACGGTTGCGCCACGGGCTGAAATCACGCCATTGTCTGGCGCACGAACTTGTGTATTTTGAGTGCGAACGCCTTGTGCGCTCAGCGTCGCTTGCGCGGCTTGCACGCGGGCGGCGGCTGTTTTCTCAGCGGTTAGGTATTGGTTGATTTGTTGGGTGCTCAACGCGCCAGTGTTTTGCAAGGTACGCGCCCGTTCGGCATTGGCGGTGGCGTCCATCGCATTGGCTTGCGCCTCCATCAATGATGCTTTGGCTTGCGCGACGTCAGCTTGCACAGCGTCACCTGCAAAGGTGGCCAACAACTGGCCTTTTTTGACCGAATCACCCACGTTGACCAAGACCTGCGTCAAACGCAAACCGCTGGCTTC
>JAYUJX010000040.1:0-2508 GCA_043764955.1 Polaromonas sp. | reverse complement strand
GGCAGCGAGCACCCGCTGGCCGAAACCATCGTGCGCGCCGCCCGTGAAAAAGGTTTGACGCTGGAAAAACCGGAAAATTTTGAGTCCGGATCGGGCATCGGCGTGCGTGGGCAGGTCGGGGGGCGCGAGTTGGCGTTGGGAAATACCACGCTGATGAAGCAAATGGGCGTGTCGGTTGATCGTCTGTTGCCGCAGGCCGAGACCTTGCGCAACGAGGGTGCCAGTGTGATGCATCTGGCCGTCAATGCTCAGTTGGCTGGGCTGCTGGTGGTGTCAGACCCGATCAAAGCCAGCACGCCGGAAGCGTTGGCGACGCTAAAAGCAGCTGGCTTGCGTATCGTGATGGCCACCGGCGATGGCTTGACCACCGCCCAAGCCGTGGCTGACCGTTTGGGCATTGACGAGGTCCATGGAGAAGTCAAACCGGCGGACAAATTAATACTGGTCGAAAAGCTGCAACAAGAAGGGCGCATTGTGGCCATGGCGGGGGACGGCATCAACGATGCGCCGGCGCTGGCCAAAGCGAATGTGGGCATTGCCATGGGGACGGGCACGGATGTGGCCATGAACAGCGCGCAGGTCACGCTGGCAAAGGGTGATCTGCGTGGCATCGCCATTGCGCGTGCGCTGTCGGTCGCCACGGTTCGCAACATGAAGCAGAATCTGCTGTTCGCCCTGCTGTACAACGCGCTGGGCATCCCCATAGCGGCGGGGGTGCTGTACCCACTGACCGGCTGGCTGTTGTCACCCATGATCGCGGCTCTGGCGATGAGCTTCAGCTCGGCGTCGGTGATTGGGAATGCCTTGCGCTTGCGAAGCACTCGAATTTAAGGGGAATAAGGCAGTTGTGTGACGCAAATTTCTTGCTAGCAAAAAAAGTTGCAGCATCAAGCAAAGTGCGCTTCTTTCACCAAACATCTGATCGAATCAAGGACTCCCACTTTCCCGAGCCCAAGCTGTAAACCGCAATCGCACCATAACGCTGCTCACCGGTGGCATCAAAGCGAAATGATCCTGTCACAGGTGCATACAAATCCATTTTGTGAAGCGCCGCCGTGATGTCTGCAGGTTTGACGGATTCCGAGCGCTTGATAGCTGCTGCGATGGCATAGACGGCATCGTAGGTGTAATGCCCTGCATACTCTGGGTCGATTTTGTAAGCAGCACGGTATTTGGCTAAAAACTCTTTACCTGCCGCAAACTCGGAAGCTTCTAAAATAGGTGACGTGGCGTAAATGCCAGCGACAGAGCCTGCCGCTTTGAACATCAACGTGGTCTTTAAGGTATCGCCCCCTAAAATTTTGATGTTGGTGTAATTGATTTTTTTCAAAGCTTCTATCAGAGCAATGACTTGAAAATCGCTTTGTGTTGTGACTAAAACTTCAACTTTACCGTCTTTTAACTTTTGTGCCAAGCCATCGAAGGCGACAGTATCTTTGTTAAATGTTTCATTAAAAACGACCTCTTTTTTTGCCAGTTTAAGCTGCGCCAAGGCACCGTCTGCAAGACCTTTGCTGTACGTCGTGCCATCATCAGCCACGGCGTATTTGCCCGCATTGAGTTGACTGACCGCAAAGCTCCCAATGGCTTTGGCTTGCATAATATCGTTGCCTACAAGGCGCAACGTGGTGGGTAAGCCTAGTGCGGTGAATTTAGGGTTGGTGGAAATCGCCAATTGCGCGATATTATTAGCTGCGTACACTGGTGCGGCTGCGATGCTGACGCCAGAGTTCAGGTGTCCTACCACCGCGACCACGCCCGCTTCAACCAACTGCTTGGCAACTTCCACGCCAGTTTCTGGGCTTGCACGGTCGTCAACGGCTACCAATTCCAAGGTCACAAATTTGCCTTTGACCTTCAGACCCGCTTTGTTGATCTCATCAACAGCCAGTTTGACGCCATTGAGCAAGTCTTGTCCGCGGCCTGCTCTGTTACCCGTCAACGGCTGAGCTGCGCCAATTTTGATCACATCGGGGATGCTGTTACTGCAGCCTGCCAAGCCGCTTGTGATTGCTAAAGCCAAAATACTTCGGCTGAGTAGGTGTTTCAATGCCATTAAGATTCTCCGATTGTTCGCGCAAAAATCGACAAAAATGTGTCTTTCAAGTTGCTGATGAACTGTAAGCAGTTCGTTACAACTTACTTTCTGGTGCAAACCCTAGTATTTAAAGCTTTTATGGCATATTCAGATGAGTAATATGCATAGCCTTATGGATACCTTCTGAAGTCGTCATTTTGTATACAGTTTTAGCTATGCTTTTAGAAGTGATACGGTGGCGGCGTCTAACAACGCGCTTGTCAAAGCATCCAACACATCTGACTCCAAATTCCAGCAATGCCAGTACAGTTGAACCGACAGCGCTTTGCTGGGTGCGATGTTGATCAATCTGCCTGCCGCAATATCGTCTTGTACCAAAAGCTCGGGTATCACACAGATGCCCCAGCCGGCTAATGCAGCGCGCACTTGCGCTTCGCTGCTGGGCACAAAAACTCGGTTTAATGTGGCAC
>JAYUJX010000039.1:0-2513 GCA_043764955.1 Polaromonas sp. | reverse complement strand
CGGAACTCCCTGCTCAGTCAGTACCGGCAGCGACGACAGTTACGACAAATCAGTCGACACCAACAGCGCCAGCAGCAATAGCTGCGTCTGATAGAACTGACCGACCGGTATTCCCAGTAACAATACTGGGACCTACCAACAGTTCCAATCAGGCGCCGCGTAATTGTCACGACGACGATGACGTTTACATACCGCGACAACACAACAATGTCACGTTGCGCTCGTCAGACGCCAACGCGACCAGTCGTCAACAGACGCGCCCTAACAGCGACGCTGAACGGGATGATGACGACGGCGACACGAATCCTCGTCGCCGTATAGATTCACCCCCCCAACGATTCCTCCGTCGTAAGGGCCTAGACAGTTATGAAAACACAATTCGTCAAGGAAATCCTTTAGAAGGAGACGACGCAGGCGATTATCCGCCCACTCCAAATCAACAGAGTGGTAGCGAAGACGGTGGTGACGATAATCGTTACGATAACCGTCAACGCAATGATAGTAATCAACGCCAGTACAACGACGATAATCGAAACAATAACGATTATCAACGTTCTAACGATGACAATCAAAGTCACAACGATGATCGTCGTAACTACGATGACTCCAACCCTCCCAGGGACAACCGTAATACGGGCCCTTCATATGGGACGGAGCACCGTAAACCCTAACCAACACTCGTCGCGATAACGACGGACGTCAATATAACGATGATCGCCGCAACGACAATCAACGTCAGAGCGATAATCGTCGTTATTACGACAATTACCGTCAGAATGACGATAGTCAAAACTACGACAATGATGGACGTCACGGTTACGACACCCAATTCAACGACGATAACAGACATCAATACGACGATCGGCGCAACAGCGACAGTCGTCACAATGACGACAACCCACGTCAGAATGACGGGCGTCGCGATAACGACCATCGTCAACAAGACGACAACCCTAACAGGGATAATCGGTCCAGCGTCACAACGATAACCCCCAAAGGGATAATTGTAATTACGAGGATTCTCGTCGTAATGACAATACCAAAACCCTGTTGGTTGGTGCGGTACTCCCAGCATTACCACCGCTAGCACTGCCAACAACACCATTCCCTCAGTGTAACTCGTGTGGACATCGAGACTGTCCACACATGTGGATGGTGGACTCGAACACTAACCACAATGTCCCGTGGGACCATTCCAACGTGGGCCGCACGTGGGCACAGTACGGTTACGCGACTTACCCTCTCCACGACTGTATCCCTGGTCTGGGTCGTTTTAAAATTCAGATATAACGTCGTGAAACAAACCTCACTGACGATGTACTGAATGACTCCCACCCTCCAGGGGGGGTCATAAGAAGAAGTACCAAGGGAACCCCAATCATGGGGGGAACTTTCATCGGAGCAGCACCAACAAACTGCGGTACGGCCCGGGTGATAACAACACCACGTTGGCCAACAACACCTCCATCAACACACCCAGCAGTTGCCACTCCCAGCCCCATACGATGGTACGTTACTCCATACCGTCGCGGTGGATGCATTGGTAGTGGCGATGCATGTTAACACATGTAGCCCTACCAATTCACCACAACTATGTATACTAGACTCTGATGTACACTTAACTGATGCATCTGAAGTAGTTAATACTCCCAATGCTTTATTGGATAACACTAACAATGTTATCCCCGCATGTCAATATGTGTTACAGCCACTGTGGTAGTTCCGGGTCCAAGGTCCCGATCCTACCTGATAGTACTACAGTACACTACCCACTGTACACTACAGTCTGTTGTATCGTCGTAGCCACTTACGGCCTCCACGTAGAAGTTCACCCTAGCTTCTAGCTTTCTGCTGTAACTAACTACATCCTCTAGACTTTCCCTCTTCCTTTCCCATCCAGAGCCATTACCTGCTGAATCTGACTCATACTTACCTGATAACTTGCGTAACCGTTTCCATTCTGTCAGACCACTTGATTCTATCAAGCTATGTCTGTAGTAATATAGTTGCAAATATAGTTGCAAATATATACATGTACGTTATGCGACACGTACGTACGTAAGTACACATGCAGATATGATAACATGCACACGTACACACGTACTTCCACATGTTAGTGCATACTCATTTATGCATACGTACACACATGTACTTACACATGTACGTACATAGTCAATATGTACGTACGTACGTACGCACGTACGCATATAGCATAGCGTACACTTGTATGGTCACGCACACACGTACATACGTACGTGCACATGTTAGTATAAAATATTATATGCATACGTACACACACGTACTTACACATGTATGTTTATATATAATATGTACGTATGTACGATCGCCAATAGCGTAGTACATAGATGTATAGGCATACATACGTAAGTACCACTGTACTTACGCATGCACGTTCTTACACATACACATGCATACGTACTCCTATAATATCGCCATATAGCAGTTAGTACTCACGCATGTACGTTCATATACATATACACGCATACGTACCC
>JAYUJX010000038.1:0-9440 GCA_043764955.1 Polaromonas sp. | reverse complement strand
ATGGGATAAATTTTAGGGGTTTTTTGCAAAAATCAAGTGTTTGGCCGAATATCCTATAAATATTTGTAGAATTAGGTGATGAAAACCAAACACACCCTAGAGAGCTCAGACCTCAAACTCATCGCCGCTGCTGCCGAAGCTGAAGCGCTTAAAAACAACTGGGCAGTCAGCATTGCCATCGTTGACGATGGCGGCCACTTGATGCATTTCAGCCGCTTGGACGGCGCGCCCGTCATGTCCGCGAGCATGGCACCCGCCAAAGCGAACACTGCGGCTATGGGCAAGCGCGAAAGTAAAGTCTACGAAGATCTGATCAACGGCCCACGCGTTGCTTTTTTAAGCGCTCCTAACTTGCAAGGTATGCTTGAAGGTGGCGTTCCGATCATGAAAGACGGCCAATGCTTGGGCGCAGTTGGCGTGAGCGGCGTTAAGTCCACAGAAGATGCGCAAATCGCCAAAGCGGGAATTGCTGCGATTGGTTTGTGATTCGTTGAAGCTTGTGATTTTTGCTATAGATTTAATAGCTGTATAAGCAATAAATACGCTGGTTATAGTCGAATTTACGACCTTAAAAACGCTATTATTTTAATAGCGTTTTTTGTAGTTAAACCTGGTCAATAAACCAACCGCTCTGGCCGGATCTCCTGCAAAATCGTCGTCGCAATCTCTTCGATGGATTTCGTCGTCGTGCTCAGCCAGCGGATGCCGCTTCGTCGCATCATGCTTTCCGCCTCATGCACCTCAGCGCGGCAGTTTTCTAGACTGGCGTATTTGGAATTGGGACGGCGCTCGTTGCGGATTTCACTTAATCGCTCGGCCTGAATCGTCAGCCCGAACAGCTTCTTTTTGTGCGGAACGAGGGCTGGTGGCAGCTGGCAGCGCTCAAAATCTTCTGGAATCAGTGGGTAATTCGATGCTTTCAGCCCATATTGCATCGCCAAATACAACGATGTCGGCGTTTTGCCGCTGCGGCTCACGCCGACCAAAATCACGTCCGATTGCTCCAAATCGCGGTTCAACTGGCCATCGTCATGCGCCAGACTGAAATTGATCGCTTCAATCCGGTCGTGGTAAGCTTTGCTCTTGCTGGCGTCGCTGAACCGACCGACACGGTGGTGCGATTTGATGCCCAGTTCTTCTTCCAGTGGGTTCACAAACGTGGCAAACATGTCCAGCAACATGCCTTGGCAGCCCGCTTGAATGACGCGCAGTACCTCCATATTTACCAGCGTAGAAAACACAATCGGCTTCTTCCCCTCCGCCTCAGCCGTATGGTTGATCTGCCGCACCACCTGATGCGCCTTGTCCACCGTATCTACAAACGGCAGCCGCACATGCCGTGGCTGCATTTCAAACTGCGCCAAAATAGCGTTCCCAAAGGTTTCAGCGGTGATGCCAGTGCCATCGGATATAAAGAAAACGGTGCGGTCGGACATGGTTTAACTCTGCTTAAAATGAGGGGAATTAGCTTACTATAGCGAGTCTGGGGCGCAAAATGACGGAATGGGTCGTAAAAGTGTTGTTTTGAGCTGTTTTGAGGTAAAAATAGCTGTAGCCGGCGTATTTACTGCCTAATGCACTATTAAAAGTATAGCAATTGATTATTTCACTGTTTGAACCGTTTTACCTTATTCTAAAACTGATTCCGTTTAAAATATAGACTCTATGCCACTCAGCACCACCCATCTTGAAAGCTCAGCACTTGCGCTCTGCCGAGCCTTGCGGGTGACACAGGATGCAGCGCTGTGGAAAACCTTGGCTGCGCCGGTACAGGAAGCTGTACAAGCGGGGGTGATTCAGAGTTTTGAAGTGGCTTACGAGCAAAGCTGGAAGATGATGAAGCGGTGGCTGGAGGCTAACTCTAGCCCGCTTGACGTTGACGGCGTGAGCCGCAGGCAGCTGTTTCGGCTGGCTTCAGAGGCGGGGTTGATTGCTGACGTTGATGTGTGGATGCTGTTTCACAAAGCTAGAAACGAAACTTCGCATACCTACGATATTGAAAAAGCGAAAGCCGTGCTTGAAATGGTCGAACCTTTTTTGACCGAGTGCAATGTTTTGATGGCAGCTTTGAAGGCTAAAAATGTTTAAATCTAATCAAATCATTGACTTAGAGCCGCAGCATTTAGCCACTGTCCGTGCAATTCTGCAAACGACAGTGCCCAGCGTGCATGCTTTTGCGTTTGGCTCACGTGTTCATAGCGCAGAAATATTGGCTAAAGTTAAAAAACATTCTGATGTTGATATTGCGCTAGAACCCGCGCATCCTTTGGGCTGGCGTGTGCTGGCTGATGTGCGGGAAGCGTTTGAGGAGTCAGATTTGCCCATGCGGGTTGACGTGATTGATTGGTCTGTGTGTACGGACGATTTCAAGCATCACGTCGTCAACAAATATTCACTCACGTCATGAACTCTAGGATGAGCATGACGATGCGTCAACAGTTTTTAAACTCTGGAGCTTCCGTATGTCTACACTCTTTAGCCCGACCGCACTGGTCGTTCCGTTTGAGAACCTGAGAAATTCTGACGTCGAGTCGGTTGGCGGTAAAAACGCTAGTCTTGGCGAGATGATTTCGCAACTGCCCACCGGGGTGCGCGTTCCGACAGGGTTTGCCACCACAGCCCATGCTTTCCGCGAATTTTTGAAACTTGGCGGGTTGGACGACAAAATCAACGCTTTGTTGAACGCGCTGAACACCGAAGATGTGCGTGATTTGGCCAAAGTGGGGGCGCAGATTCGCGCCATGGTTGAGGCACAGCCGTTTTCAGCTGAGTTGGACGCTGCCATTCGTGGCGCGTTTATGACCTTGCATGGCGGGAACACAGAAGCATCTTTTGCGGTGCGTTCATCAGCCACGGCAGAAGATTTGCCGGATGCTTCGTTCGCCGGTCAGCAAGAGAGCTTTTTGAACGTGGTCGGTATCGACACCGTGCTGCACAAAATCAAAGAAGTGTTTGCCTCGCTGTACAACGACCGAGCTATCTCTTACCGTGTCCACAAAGGTTTTGCCCACGCAGACGTCGCCTTGAGCGCCGGCATCCAGCGCATGGTGCGTTCGGACAAAGGCGCGGCGGGCGTGATGTTCACCATGGATACCGAGTCTGGCTTTGACCAGGTCGTTTTCATCACCTCCAGCTACGGTTTGGGTGAAACCGTGGTGCAGGGCTCGGTCAATCCGGATGAGTTTTATGTCCACAAACCGATGTTGACCGCGGGAAACCGCGCGGTGATTCGCCGTAATTTGGGCTCCAAACAGATTCAAATGGAGTTCGCCAGCGCGGCTGAAAAGGCGGCATCAGGTAAGTTGGTCAAAACGACGAATGTGCCTATCGATTTGCGCAACCGCTATTCATTGACAGACCCAGAAGTCGAGCAATTGGCTAAATACGCCATGATCATCGAGGCGCATTACGGCTGTGCGATGGACATCGAGTGGGGCAAAGACGGCTTGGATGGCCACATTTACATCTTGCAAGCACGGCCCGAAACCGTGAAAAGCCAAAGCGCGGGCAAGGCTGAGCTGCGTTATAAACTGAAGGGTTCGAGCGCGATTTTGGCGCAAGGACGTGCGATTGGTCAAAAAATCGGCACGGGCCGCGTCCGCTTGGTGCACAGCATTGACGAGATGGACCAAGTGCAACTGGGTGATATTTTGGTCACCGACATGACCGATCCGAACTGGGAGCCCGTGATGAAACGTGCCAGCGCTATTGTGACCAACCGTGGCGGCCGCACCTGCCACGCCGCCATCATCGCGCGTGAATTGGGCATTGCTGCTGTGGTGGGCTGTGGCGACGCGACCGAAATGCTGAAAGACGGCACGCTGGTAACAGTGAGCTGCGCCGAAGGCGACACCGGTTTCATTTACGACGGTCTGCTGGAAACCGAGGTGACCGAGGTGCAGCGTGGCGTGATGCCGGAGATCAAAACCAAAATCACCATGAACATCGGCAACCCGCAGATGGCTTTTGACTTCTGCCAATTGCCCAATGCGGGCGTGGGCTTGGCGCGCTTGGAATTCATCATCAACAACAACATTGGTGTGCACCCCAAAGCGATTTTGGACTACCCAAGCATTGATGCAGATTTGAAGAAAGCGGTGGAATCTGTGGCCCGTGGCCATGCCTCACCACGGGCTTTTTATGTAGACAAAGTGGCGGAGGGCGTTGCCACCATTGGTGCTGCGTTTTGGCCCAAACAGGTGATTGTGCGTTTCAGTGACTTCAAATCGAACGAATACCGCAAGCTGATTGGCGGTTCACGCTACGAGCCGGAAGAAGAAAACCCAATGCTGGGTTTCCGTGGTGCCGTGCGCTACACAAGTAGCGAGTTTGGCGAGGCGTTTGCGATGGAGTGCCAGGCGCTGAAACGGGTACGTAATGAAATGGGTTTGACCAACGTCGCCGTGATGGTGCCGTTTGTCCGTACCTTGGGCCAAGCGGCCAAAGTCACCGAGTTGCTGGCTAAAAATGGCCTGAAGCGCGGCGACAATGGCTTGAAAGTCATGATGATGTGCGAAGTGCCAAGCAATGCCATTCTGGCTGATGCGTTCCTGGAGTACTTTGACGGCTTCTCGATTGGCTCCAACGATTTGACGCAGTTGACGCTGGGCCTGGATCGCGATTCAGGCTTGGAATTGCTCGCGGCAGATTTTGACGAGCGCGACCCTGCCGTCAAAGCGATGTTGACGCTGGCCATCAGCGCCTGTAAACGCCAAAACAAGTATGTTGGCATCTGCGGCCAGGGGCCAAGCGACCATCCTGACTTTGCGCAGTGGCTGGTTGACCAGGGGATTGAGTCCATTTCCCTCAACCCCGACAGCGTGATCGCTACTTGGCAGGCATTGGGCAAGTAAGTAGTTACCTAAAGAGCTATTTATAGGTAGTAACCTTTAGTAGCAACGTCGTCCTCGTGGATTAAACTTTTAAGCCACGATGATGACAGCAATGCAACCCACCAAAAATCAACAATTCTCGCCCGAGCCATCTCGGCTACGCATTGCATTGTTGGTCTTTTGGCTGGTCGTGGCTTTTGGCGGCGTGTATTTTGCTCGCAGCATGTCATGGGTCATCGCTGGCTGGCCATTCAATTTTTGGTACGCCTCGCAGGGTGCTGTACTGCTATTTATTGGCATCGTTGCCTTGTATGCTTGGTGGCGCAATAAGACAAGTCATGAGACATCCGTGCATACGTGGGAAGCGGTCGCATATTCAGCCTACAAGATGCGTTTGCACCGTATCATGGTTATTTATATTGTTGGTGTGCTCTCGTTTTTGGTGATCATGTTCGCAGCGGAGCGGGCTGGTTTACCGCGCTATTGGTTAGGCGGGATTTTTTTGGCGGCAACCATTGGCCTTTATGCTTGTATCGGTATTTACAGCCGCACCGCTGAACCGAGCGAATATTACGTAGCCGGCCGGCGCATTCCTGCCATGTACAACGGCATGGCAACCGCTGCAGATTGGATGAGTGCGGCATCGTTCATCAGCTTGGCGGGTGGTTTGTATCTGCAGGGCTTCTCTGGCACCTCATCGCAGCCTGGCGGTTTGGCTTATTTGCTGGGTTGGACGGGTGGGTTTTGTTTGATCGGCTTGCTGGTTGCACCCCATTTACGACGGGTTGAGGTCGATACCGTGCCCGATTATTTTCAACTGCGTTTTGGAGGCAAATGGCCACGGCTGATTGCAGCTTTGGCGGCTGTTTTGTGTTCGTTTACCTATGTTGTCGCACAGATTTATGGGGTAGGGCTGATTACTTCACGCTTAACGGGTGTGCAATTTGAAATCGGTATCTTGCTTGGTTTGGGTGGTGTGTTGGTCTGTTCATTTTTAGGTGGTATGCGTGCTGTGACGTGGACGCAAGTGGCGCAATATGTCATCATCATCTTGGCTTTTTTGATTCCAGTGTCGTGGTTGGCTTACAAGCAGTTGGGTAACCCAGTCGCTGCTGTTTTTTATGGTCAACAAATTGCGAAAATCAGCGCCTTAGAAGATGGGCTGATGAAGTCGTTGCCTGAAATTGCTGTTCTGCAAGAATATGCCCGTCGTGCAAATGCCTATGAAAACAAGCTACTGGACATCGATGCATCGTTAGCTCAAGATCATAAGGATGCGCAAGCCAAGCTGAGATTACTCAACGTTCAGCGTGCCGATGCATCGGTGATTTTTGCAGCATCTCGTGAATTGGCCGCATTGCCCAGAGACGTTGTTTCCGCACGTGAAGTGTGGACGGCAGCGATGCAAGACTATGCTGAACGTGCCAAACCTTTGGCAGGTATGCCGCGCCACGCGCAACCTTTTGCTGGCAATCCTGAAGGTTCGAAAGACGAGCAGCAAGCTTTTCAATCATCAAGGCTCAACTTTCTGGCGTTGATGTTTTGCTTGATGATTGGTACTGCTGGCTTGCCTCATGTGCTGACGCGGTATTACACAACACCTAGCGTGGCTGAAACACGCAGTTCTGTGGCTTGGTCTTTGTTCTTTATTGCAGTTCTTTATTTGTCTGTGCCTGCACTGGCGGTGCTCGTGAAGTACGAAATCATGAGTCATTTGGTGGGACTTAATTTTGACCACTTGCCCACATGGATAGCGCAATGGTCAAAAGTTGACCCGACCCTGATTTCTGTCAGCGATGTCAATGGCGACGGCATTTTGCAGTTTGCGGAGTTACGCATGGGTGCAGATATTGTGATGCTGGCTACACCAGAGATTGGTGGCTTGCCTTATGTGGTTTCCGGTTTGGTGGCGGCGGGCGGCTTGGCGGCGGCTTTGTCAACGGCTGATGGTTTGCTACTCACGATTGGAAATGCGCTGGCGCATGACATTTACAAACCTAAGCGCCATGGCTTGAACAGCGCATTGCACCGCGTGATGCTGTCCAAATTTACATTGATGTTGGTGGCCTTGGCGGCGGCGTATGTGGCCTCGCAGCGGCCTGCTGCGATTTTGTCACTGGTGGCGGCATCTTTCTCATTAGCTGGCGCTGCTTTTGTGCCAGCCATGGTTTTGGGCATATTTTGGAAACGAACCACGGGAATTGCCGCGGTATGCGGCATGTTGAGCGGGTTATGTATGGCGTTGTATTACATGATTGTTCATGCAGCACCCGTACGTGCGGCTTTGGGCGGGCATGCGCCAGCGCTGTGGTTTGACATTGCGCCCATTTCTGCGGGTGTTTTTGGCGTTCCTATGGGGATTTTGACGGTCGTTGTTGTTAGTTTGCTGACACCTAAACCAGTATCTAAACACGCCGCAATCAGCAAAACGGCATCAGCCGCTTAAAACAGCATATAATCTGAGACTTTACCTTGCCACACCGCTACAGGGCACTGGGTTCAATTCTGAACTTAAAGTCATGTAGACGCAGCGGGTGGCTTTATCCCTAAAGGAGTGTCTATGCGTCATTATGAGATCGTTTTGTTGATCCACCCGGATCAGAGTGAACAAGTTCCAGCTATGCTGGAGCGTTACAAGGGCATGATTACCGCTGGCGGCGGCAAGGTGCACCGTGTTGAAGATTGGGGCCGTCGTCAAATGGTTTACCAAATCAACAAGCTGTCAAAAGCACACTACCTGTGCGTGAACATCGAAGCTGACCAAGCCGTGATGGCTGAACTCGAGCATGCGTTCAAGTTCAACGATGCAGTTTTGCGTCACCTCACTGTTTTGCGTAAAGCTGCTGACACAGCACCATCAGCCATGATGAAGACTGTTGAGCGCGAAGAAACCCGTAAAACCCAACAATCTGAGTACGCAGCACAATAATTTTTAACACCTTTGGTGTGAACCAACTTGTTTTAACCGCGTGTCTTGTCGAGGTTTCTCCTCTGCGATACACACCAGCCGGATTGCCAGCCTTGAATTTTTCACTTGAGAGTGATTATGAAGTTCAAGAAATGGGAATCCAAATGGGAGCTAAGAGGCAAGTTAAAGTAAGTCTGAATGCAATCGCTATCGGTCATCTTGCTGAATCTATCGGCAAACAAGCTTTAGGCAGTGTTTGGAAGTTCACCGGCTTTTTAGGAGCCGCCCGCCAAGGAAAGAATGTTGTATTTCATATTCAAGAATTTAATGCTGCAATTTAAAAATTAATTTTTAAATAAAGTCTTAAATTTAATATTTTTAGTAAATAATTTTTTAGGAGTCCATCATGCCCGGACCAAAACGTTTTAATAAAGACAAGCGCCCAAAGCGCCCCGCACAAAATTTGTTGTTCAAGCGCAAGCGCTACTGCCGTTTCACGGTGGCTGACGTTGTCGAGATTGACTACAAAGATGTCGACACATTGCGCGATTTCATCGGTGAAAACGGCAAAATCATTCCAGCGCGCCTGACTGGCACCCGTGCCATTTACCAGCGTCAACTCAACACCGCTATCAAACGTGCGCGTTTCTTGGCTTTGGTCCCGTACAGCGACCAGCACCGTATCTAAGGAGTAGTCATCATGCAAATTATTCTATTGGACAAAGTTGTCAACGTCGGCAATTTGGGCGATATCGTCAAAGTTAAAGACGGCTACGCACGTAACTTTTTGATCCCATCTGGCCGCGCTCGTCGCGCCACTGAGTCAGCGAAAAAAGAGTTTGAAATCAAACGCGCTGAATTAGAAAAGCAAGCTGCTGCTAAATTGGCAGAAGCCCAAGCACAAGGTACAAAACTCGGCGGCACCGTCATTAAATTGACGCAGAAAGCCGGTGTTGATGGTCGTTTGTTCGGCTCTGTGACCAATGCAGACATCGCTGAAGAATTGGGCAAACAAGGCTACACAGTCTTGAAGTCACAAGTTCGTATGCCAAACGGCCAGATCAAGGTTGTTGGCGACAGCACCGTGACCGTGTCTTTGCACACTGACGTGGTTGCTGAAATCACCGTGACTGTGTACGGCGAGTCTGCTTAATTAGCAGCTTCTCTCCAAAAAAGGCTGCCGAGTGCAAACTCGGTGGCCTTTTTTGTTGGCTTTGATAGCCTTGTGTATTACGTTTTTATTTTTGAAAGTTTTGCACACCATTTAGTTGCTTATACAGAAGTTATACATAAGAAAAGCATGGGTTATGCACAGCTTTTCATGTGACTTTTACGGTTGTTCGTATTAGTATTTAGGATTAGATTCAAGGAAATAAATGACAGCCGCTGCACCTCTTTCGCCCACAGACGCCTCTCTCGCCGATATCAACCACGACATGCAAAGTACTGCCGCAAGCGATATGCATCACGATGACATCCATAGTGCAGTAGTGGGCGGCGACTTCGGTGGCCGAGTCAGCCAAGATTTCATCCCCGACCGGCAAATTGCCCAGCTGCGCATTCCGCCACACTCCATCGAGGCCGAATCCAGCGTTTTAGGCGGCTTGCTACTCGACAACGCCGCGTGGGACAGGGTAGGGGACTTGCTCAACGACAGCGACTTTTACCGCTACGAGCACCGTTTGATCTACAGCGCGATG
>JAYUJX010000037.1:0-2524 GCA_043764955.1 Polaromonas sp. | reverse complement strand
GGATCATGATTTTATGCTCTAGTCGGCTTTTTTATGCACACTATCCCGTATTCCGCAAACCAGCCGCAATCCCGTTGATTGAGATGTGAATCCCGCGTTGCACTCGCTCGTCAGACTGGCCTGCGCGGTAACGGCGTACCAGCTCGACCTGCAGGTGGTGCAGCGGGTCGATGTAGGGGAAGCGGTGGCGTATGGAGCGTTGCAGGGCCGCGTTGTTGGTCAGTCGCTGTTTGTCACCGGTGATCAATTGCAGCGCAGTGACCGTCAAATGCCATTCGGTTTCAATGCGGCTGAAAATCTTTTTACGCAAAGCGGCATCGGTGACCAATTCGGCGTATCGGGATGCCAAGGCCAAATCGCTTTTTGCCAAAACCATGTCGATATTGCTCAGCAAAGTGTGGAAAAATGGCCAGTCTTTGACCATTTTTTGCAGCAGGGCGAGTTGTTTTTTGGATTCTGCGGGTGATTGCTTTCCGCTCTGGATTCCGTTTTGATTCTGATGCAAAAACGCATGAACTGCAGAGCCAAAGCCGTACCAGCCAGGCAAGGTCAAACGGCATTGCCCCCAACTGAAGCCCCAAGGAATAGCGCGTAAATCTTCTATTTTTTGTGAAGCTTTGCGCGATGCTGGGCGCGATCCTAGGTTCAGCTCGGCAATCTCGCGCAGCGGTGTGGATTGAAAAAAGAATTCCGTAAAACCGGGTGTTTCGTAGACCAGCGCACGGTAAGCCGCCATGCTGGACAGCGACAAACTGGCAGCAGTTTCTAAAAATTTACCACTCGCTGACTTGGTGGGCTGTAACAGGGTTGCCTCTAAGGTGGCAGCCACCAAAGTTTCCAAATTACGGCGGCCAATTTCAGGGTTGGCGTATTTAGAGCCAATCACTTCGCCTTGCTCGGTCAGACGAATCTGGCCGCGCACCGTGCCTGGCGGCTGCGCCAAAATGGCTTGGTAGCTTGGGCCACCGCCGCGCCCCACCGTGCCACCACGACCGTGGAACATGCGCAGGGTGATGCCGTGCGAGGCGGCGAGTTCGTCAAACAGTTCAACCAAAGCAATCTCCGCGCGGTACAGCTCCCAGTTGCTGGTGAAAATGCCACCGTCTTTGTTGCTGTCAGAGTAACCCAGCATGATGTCTTGCTCGCCACCGCTGCGCTGCACTTGCTGCACCATGCCCGTCAAAGCGTAAAACTCGCGCATGATGGGGGCGGCGTTGCGCAGGTCTTCAATGGTTTCAAAGAGGGGTACGACGATCAAATCATGACTGGCTTGCTTGTCCAACGTACCTCGCATCAAACCGACTTCTTTTTGCAAGAGCAGCACTTCCAGCAAATCGCTGACGGTTTCTGTGTGGCTGATGATGTAGTGGCGAATCGCGTGGTGGCCATAGCATTGGCGCATGGCTTTGGCGGCTTCAAAAATCGCCAATTCGCCTTGGGTGTGGTCAGAATACGTGGCATCCAACACACGCAAAGGCCGCGCGTCGCTGAGCAATTTAACCAGCAGACTGCGCTTGGCTTGCTCGTCCAAGCTTGAATAATTGACCTCTAAACGCGCCACGGCCAGCAGTTCGGCAACAACTTCTTCGTGCTTGTCAGAGCTTTGGCGCAAATCTACCGTCGCCAAGTGAAAGCCAAACACTTCCACAGCGCGAATCAAAGGGTGTAAACGCTGGCTAACCAAAGCCTCGCCATGGTTGTCTTGCAGTGACGCTTGAATGGTGCGCAGGTCCGCTAAAAAGTCCTCCGCCTGCTTGTAAGGGTTTTGTGGCGCAACGGCGTGGCGTGCGGCATCGCCGCCTGTCATGTCTTTCAAGTTCGCCGCCACACGGGCGTAGACACCCGTCAAAGCGCGGCGATAGGGCTCATCTTTGCGATGTTCGTTGGTGTCTGGCGATTGTTCCGCCAATGCTTTCATAGACGCTGACAAAGGCACCAAAATCGACGACATCGACAATTCGGAGCCTAAAAAATGCACTTCCGTCAAATAAAAGCGCAGCACCATTTCTGCTTGGCGACATAGGGCATATTTCAGGGTTTGTGCACTGACATTGGGGTTGCCATCACGGTCACCGCCAATCCATTGGCCCATGCGTAAAAAGCTATGCACGGGTTGGTTGCCCAGGGATTGTTCCAATTCTGCATATAACTTGGGAATTTCACGTAAAAATGTCGATTCGTAATAGCTCAGCGAGTTTTCAATTTCGTCCATCACCGTGAGCTTGGAATAGCGCAGCAAACGCGTTTGCCAGAGTTGCATCACGCGGGCGCGCAGCTGCAATTCGTTGGCATTCAACTCCTTGGGCGATAACTTGTCTTTAGGTGCGTCTTTGCCGCGTACAGTTGCCAAGCTGCGCATTTTGATGTCATCTCGCGCGGTGAGCAGTTGGGCAATGTCGCGCTCTGCATCCAAAATGCTTTTGCGTTGCACTTCAGTCGGGTGTGCGGTTAAAACGGGGGAAACATGGCTTTTAGCCAAAGTTTGCGAGATGGTCTTGGGTGTGATGCCCGCCCAGCGCAGGCG
>JAYUJX010000036.1:0-9562 GCA_043764955.1 Polaromonas sp. | reverse complement strand
CAAACAAGTGCCAACTTTGGCCATCAGCCTAGAACCTAAGGGCGGTGTGCCAAGTGCGGGCGGTCCAACGGGACCCGTGTTATTTAAAGGCGCTTTGATTCAAAAAGTTATTTAAACATTGACTTAAAACCTTGAGCAATTGTTAAAAATTGCTAAAAGTTACTGACGCGCAGTGCGAATATTCTGCGGCACAGCTTGTGGGTAGCTGGTCCGAAACGGGTTGATGTCCAAACCGCCACGCCGTGTGTAGCGCGCATACACGCTGAGTTTGATGGGTTTGCAGCGTGTCCAAATATCCATAAAAATGCGCTCTACGCATTGCTCATGAAATTCGTTGTGGTTGCGAAAACTCACGATGTATTGCAACAGCCCGCCTTGGTCGATTTGCGAGCCTTCATAGCTGATGCGCACGCTGCCCCAGTCGGGCTGGCCAGTGACCAAGCAATTGCTTTTGAGCAAGTTGCTGGTGAAGACTTCACTGACGGGCGCTTCGTCAAACGCAGCCGTTAATAATTCAGGCGTAGGTGCTGAGCCGGGCGTGCTTTGCGGGCATTCGATGTCAAGCCGGTCTAAATTCAAACCATCCAACTCGTGCACGGGCTCACGGTCGAACATCTCTGGCAATAAAATTTTGATACCGACGGATGATTGAATTGGACTTGCACCTAAAGCAGCGCCCGCTTGCTGCCAAACCGCAGCGTTTAAATCTGCACGCATACAAGCCGCAACTGCGGCAGCGTCTGCAAAGCTTGAATTATTGAAGCTGTTCAAATACAGCTTGAACGACTTGCTTTCGACAATGTTGATGCTGTCGCACGGCACGGTGATGTGCGCTATCGCCACCTGCGGCTTGCCGCGCGGGTTAAGCCAGCTCAGTTCAAACGCCGTCCACAAATCAGCACCGAAAAATTTCGGTGCGCCGTCGATCCCAATTTCACGGCGTTTGCCGATGCGGGGGATGGGGAAAAGCAGCGTGGCATCGTAATGGTCAATGTACGCGGATTGTTTGCCGAGTTGCGACTGTTCTGGCGTGTTCATGACGTTTCAGCGGCGTTCTTAAAAAATTAAATTTGATTATTTCATTGCCAAAAAAGGCATCAGCAATGAGACGATATGCGTCACCACGCCCGGTGGCAAATCATGCCCCATGCCGTCAATACCCACAATACTGGCGCCTTTGATGCGTTTGGCGGTGTCCACACCGTTGGTAAAAGGCACCAAGGGGTCGTCTTTGCCGTGGATCACTAATGTTGGGCAGGTGATTTTCGCTAACTCTGCAGGACGTTTTGCGTCAGCCGCAATCGCCACCATTTGGCGCAGCGTACCTGCGGGGTGGAAACTGCGACGAATGCCTTCCAAAATGCGTTCGCGCGATTCTGCGGCGTCGACTGGAAAACCGGGGCTGCCGATGACTTTGAATAATTTGACGTAATGGTCTGCAACGTCGCTTTCTGAGTTGCTTTTGGGACGACTTAACAAGGTACCAAGCACTTTTGACTGCGCTTGCGGCAGCCCGCGTGCACCGCTGGAGCTCATGATGCTGGTCAGGCTGAGTACGCGGTTGGGAGCAGCAATCGTCACGCGCTGGGCAATCATGCCGCCCATGCTGACGCCGACGATGTGCGCGCTGTCAATTTTTAAAGCATCCAGCACACCAATCGCATCCAACGCCATGTCATGCAAGCTGTAAGGTGGGGTGATGCTAAGACCCAATTTGTGTTTCAAACTCGCCCAAATCAAATTTGGGTTGCCTAAACTGTCAAATTTCTGGCTCTTGCCAATATCGCGGTTGTCGTGCCGCACCACGCGGTAACCAGCATCCAGCAAAGCGAGTACCAATGCTGGCGGCCAAGCAACCAGTTGCATGCCCAAACCCATGATGAGTAAAACCACTGGGCGCGCTTCACCGTTCTTGCCCAGCGGTAAAGGGCCTGTGTCTTCGACTTCAATGTCAATATTATTTGCTCTTATTTTCATAGCTATTGAGACAATAAATACGCAGGCTAGATGCCAATTTAGAGCGTATTTTTAAAGATATTAGTTGGCGGGAGATTTCCGTTGAAACACCAAGCGGTCTTCGGTGGATGTGTCTGCCGCATAAGCATAACCCGCTAGATTGAATTTCTTGAGTTTTGCGGGTGTGGTGATGCGGTTCAAGATAATGTAGCGCGCCATCAAACCACGCGCTTGTTTGGCAAAGAAGCTGATGACTTTGAACGTGTCGTTCTTCTCATCTTCAAACACGCATTCAATCACGCGGGCTTTCAAAGCGTCTGTTTTGACGGATTTAAAATATTCCTGTGATGCCAGATTGACAACAACATCATTTTGGGTCTCATCCAACCGCTCGTTCAAATGCTCGGTGATTTGCGTTCCCCAAAAGCCGTACAAATTCTTGTGTTCAGTTTTGCCAGTTTTTGTGGCGAGAGCGGAACCCATCTCTAAGCGATAAGGCTGCATCAAATCCAAAGGCCGCAGCACGCCATACAAACCGCTGAGCATGCCAAGATGTGTTTGCGCCCAGTTCAAGTCGTCCACGCTCAAAGTCGCTGCTTGCAAGCCGGTGTAAACATCGCCATCAAAAGCCAAAATCGCTTGTTTCGCGTTCTCGGTTGTGTATTCAGGCTGCCAAGCTTTGAAGCGCTCGACGTTGAGGGTTGCCAAATCGTCGCTGATGTCCATCAACGCTGACAGTTTTTTTGCCGATAATTTACGTGCAGCCGCCACCAATTTGGGTGGTTGCTGCACAAAATGCGGCAAACTGTGCGCTAAGTTGGCTAAATGGCTGGCCTGCTCAATTACAGGCGCGTAATTCAGCGACTTGGCTGGCGATAGAAGGACGATCACGCCCACATACTCATAGTTGGCCTATTCAAAGTCAGCTTATTCAAACTATCCTTATTCGACTTTAGCTTTTGTACGCAAATCTTCTTGAAATTTCGCCAATTTTTGCTGTGTCAGCTGTTGTGAAATTTGTGGTTTCACTTCTTCAAATTTTGGCAACTGGGCGGTACGAACGTCGTCCACGCGGATGATGTGGTAGCCGAATTGCGATTTAACTGGTGCAGCAGTAGTTTGTCCTTTGTTCAATTTGAGCAAGGCTTCGGCAAATTCAGGCACGTAGTTGCTTGGGTTCGCCCAATCCAAATCGCCACCTTTTGCGCCAGAGCCCGCGTCTTTGCTCAGCTTTTTAGCCAAATCTTCAAATTTTTGACCCTTTTTCAAACTGTCCATCACGCCTTTGGCTTCGGCTTCTTTTTCCACCAAAATGTGGCGCGCCTTGTATTCTTTGCCACCGTTAGCAGCTGCAAACTTGTCGTATTCGGCTTTCAAATCAGCGTCTGTCACGGGGCTGGTTTTTTGGAAGTCAGCAAACAATTGGCGAATCAAAATGGTTTGGCGAGCCAGCTCCATTTGCGCTTTGTAGTCGTCGGTCGCCGCCAAGCCGCGCTTTTCAGCTTCTTGGATGAAAATCTCGCGGGCGATCACTTCGTCTTTGATTTGCGCTTTGACTTCAGGAGTCACAGGGCGGCCAGATTTGGCGACTTCAGCAGCCAAAGTTTCTACACGTGCGTTTGGCACAGCTTTGCCGTTGACGATAGCGACGTTTTGCGCGATCGCAACGTTTGAGATCAGTAAAATAGCGCTGACCGCGGCTGATAACATGTGTTTTTGTGCATTTTTTTTCATGAGGTTCCTTGAGATAAATAAAGGGCTAACTTGATGGATAAATGTGGCTCTAGCTGGCGTATTTATTGCTTTTGGTGCTATTAAAAATATAGTAAGCTTATATCGGTTTAGATGTCGGCAATGTGGCGGGTTTGATGACCTCAATCGCCAGAGCATGCAAGCCTTGGTGGATGAAATCTTGCACTGCATCATACACAAGCCGGTGGCAGGCCACGCGGCTTTGGGTTGTAAAGAAAGGTGAAGCAATCTGCACCCTGAAATGCGTGCCAAAATCCGACCCGTTTGAGCCCACATGCCCCGCGTGGGCGGCGCTTTCGTCCAGCACGATGAGGTGTGTGGGCGTGAGACGCTCAGTCAGGCGAGCTGTCAAATTATCAGCGTTTATTTTTAGAGCAGTATTCATACCGTTTTAGCTGGCTTCGCCATCTTTAGGCTGCAAGTACTTGGCAATGTAGACGCCTTGCGCCAGGATGAAAACCAGCGGGAAGGCATAGCCCCACACTTTGAAGTTGACCCACTGCTCGGTTGTGTAAAAGTAGGCGACATAAGCATTTAGCGCGGCCATGGCTAGGCTGTAAACCACCCAAGCAACGGTTAAATTACGCCAAACATGCTCCGGCAGCGTCATTTGTGCGCCCAGCATGGTTTTAAGGAAGTTCTTTTTGTACACCCACAGCGCAATGCCCAATGCCAGCGCCATGCAGGTGTAGAGCACGGTCGGTTTGATTTTGATGAAGCGCTCGTCGTGAAAGCCCAGTGTCATCGCGCCAAAGCCCAAAACCAGGGCCAAGGTGACTTTGTGCATGGTGGCCAATTTGCCGTCTAGCTTGTACAAAATCGCCATTTGGATGACGGTGGCCGCCATGATGACGGCGGTGGCGGTGTAGATGTCGTAGGTTTTGTAGGCGACGAAAAACAGCAGGATGGGGAGGAAATCGAGTATTTGCTTCATAGCCTATTGTAAAGTGCGCTTTTGTAGGTATCCGTTCGGGCTGAGGTATCGAAGCCTTTAAGAACCCTTCGATACCTCAAGGCGAACGGGAGAGAACGGGGTGAACGGTGGGAATTATCTCGGTTTAAAGTCCAGCGAAGCTGAATTCATGCAATAGCGTTGCCCCGTGGGCGCTGGGCCGTCGGGGAAGACGTGGCCTAGGTGCGCGCCGCAGTCTGCGCAGTGCACTTCGGTGCGTTTGGTCCACAACATGCCGTCCACTTTGGTGCCCACTGACTCGTTTGACAGAGGTGCGTAGTAGCTGGGCCAGCCCGTGCCGCTGTCGTATTTGGTGGCAGAGTCAAACAAAGCCTTGCCGCAGCAGACGCAGTTGTAGATGCCGCTTTCCTTGTTGTCGGCGTATTTGCCGCTGAAAGCGCGCTCGGTGGCCTCGTGGCGAGTTACATCGAAGGACAAAGGTTCAGCAGCTCCAGCTTTTTGGCGCTCGGCGAGCAGGGCTTTCCATTCGGCGTCGGTTTTTTCAATAGAAAAAATTGTAGAAGAGGTCATAAAAATCCTTTTAAATGTCAGGAAATGTCAGGAAATGTCAGGAAACTTTGGCGGTATCAAGAAGAGCAGCTGATTTCAATATGGGCTGCCCAGTCTGGCGGTAAATCGGCAAAACGTTCGTATCCAACATGCTCATCATATGGGGCTTGTAGCAACTTTAACAAGATTTCGACCTCGGAAAAGTCTTTTAGTTTCGCCTTGGCAATGGCTTGTTCACCCAAATAGTTGCGTAAAACGTATTTAGGGTTTTTTTTAAGCATTAAATGTGGCTTTATCCGGCGTATTTGTTGCCTATTAAGCTCTGAATATTGTAGCATCCATGCGTCAAATGAGGCTCTGTCAATGAACATGTCGCGTACCAAATCGGGAAATTTTCCGTTCATAACTTCACTAAAATTGCGCCAAAACCGGGTGTAATCCACCTTGTCTTGGGCGAGCAGCTTTTGGATCGTTTCAATCAAAGCGCGGTCGCCTTCAAAAGCTTCTGACGAGTCGGCAAAGCCCAATTTAGTGCGCATTTGCGTCATCAAGGCGTTGGGAAACGCGGTTTTGTAAGGTTCTAGCGCGGCTAAAGCCAGTTCTTGATCTTCAATCAGCGGCAACAAAGCTTGTCCGAGGCAAAAGAGATTCCAATAGGCCACATTGGGCTGTTTGTTGTACGCATATCGCCCCAAACTGTCAGTGTGGTTGCAAATGTGGGCTGGGTTGAAGGCGTCTAGGAATTGGAAGGGTCCGTAATCTAGGGTTAACCCGAGGATGCTCATGTTGTCCGTGTTCATCACGCCGTGGCAAAAGCCCACCGCTTGCCATTTGGCGACCATCTCTGCGGTGCGTAGGCTGACAGCCTCTAAAAGCGCGGCATACGGATTGCGGGCATAGTTAGCTGAATCTCTGCATTCGGGGTAAAAGTTGTCAATGACGAAATCAGCCAGCTGCTTCAGCTCGGCGTGCATGTTGTTATGCGAAAAGTGCTCAAACTGCCCAAATCGAATAAAACTAGGCGAGGTGCGGGTGACAACGGCGGCGGTTTCTGCTGTTTCGCGGTAAATCGGTGCGTCAGAACCCGTCACACACAGCGCGCGGGTGGTGGCGATGCCTAGGCCGTGCATGGCTTCGGAGCATAAAAATTCACGGATCGAGCTGCGCAGCACCGCGCGGCCATCGCCGCCGCGCGAGTAGGGTGTTCGGCCCGCGCCTTTGAGTTGGATTTCTATCCCATTTTCTAGCTCACCAAGGCTTAAGGCCCGGCCATCGCCCAATTGTCCCGCCCATTGGCCAAACTGGTGACCGCTGTAGACGCTGGCTGTGGGTTGCAACCCGGTTGGGACGATGTTGCCGGTGAGGGCCTCTAGCGCTTCTTGCGAGCGAAGCCATTCCTCACCTAAGCCGAGTTCTCGCGCCAAGGCTGCGTTGCGGCAAACCCAGTAGGGTGCAGACAAAGCTTGCGTACAAACTTGCGTTTGGAATGCGCCACCGAGTGTCGAATACTTTGTCGGGTGAATGGCGACACCATTGAATTGAGCGGTCATGTCATGAATCTTTACATTCATCTTTACGAATTTAAACCCCAAAAGTCAACCAAGCCTGACGGTTTTGGGTTAACGTTGATATATCAAAGGAGTCTACCTATGTCACATCTTCGTAAATCTGGAATTTTAAGTGGTTTAGCTGCTGCAGCCGTTGCCCTTACAGGCTGTGTTGTTGCTCCAGCGCCTTATTACCAGTCGCGCGTGGCGGTGGTGCAACCCGGCGTGACCGTAAGTGCGAATGTTGAATACGTTCAAACTGCGCCACCCCCAGCTTACAACGAGGTGGTCACGGTATCGCCTGGCGTTGGTTTCGTTTGGACGCCAGGGTTGTGGTATTGGTCGGGTGGACGTCATGTCTGGCGTGGTGGTGTGTGGTCGCGTCCGCCTGCGGGCTACAGCACTTGGAACAATGGTGGCTGGTACAACACGCCGGGTCGCGGTTGGTACCACAGCGGTGGTCACTGGCGCTGAAGTAAGCGCACTGCAAACTCAAGGTAATTTTTTTCGGATTTGCCTTTTTTGAGTGATACTATTCGTTGAAGTCTTGTGCGTTAAAGTCTAAAACTAGGAGTATCACAATGTTGGGTTTGATGCAAAATCAGCCGCTGCTGATTTCAAGTTTGATCGAGTTTGCCGAGCGGCATCACAGTGACGGTGAAATCGTTTCACGTCGTGTCGAGGGCGATTTACATCGCTATACCTACAAGGATTTGGCTGTACGTTCGCGTCAAGTCGCCAATGCGTTGGATGGTTTGAAAATAGGTTTCAGCGACCGTGTAGCCACGCTGGCTTGGAACGGCTACCGCCATATGGAAATTTACTTTGGCGTGAGTGGTTCAGGTCGCGTGCTTCACACACTGAATCCGCGATTGCATCCTGACCAAGTGGTGTGGATTGCGAACCATGCAGAAGACCAAGTGCTGTGTTTTGATGCCAGCTTTTTGCCCATCGTGCAAGCTGTGCACACACGTTGCACCACCCTCAAACATTATGTGATGCTGTGCGATGCAGACAAGCTGCCGCAAGACACGGGTATACCTAATTTAATCAGCTATGAAGCTTGGATTGGCAAGCAAAGCAGCGATTACATGTGGCCGGTATTTGATGAAAACTCAGCCTCCAGTATGTGCTACACCAGTGGCACAACCGGTAACCCCAAAGCAGCCTTATACAGCCACCGTTCCACTGTCTTACATGCCTACGCTGCAGCTTTGCCAGATGTGATGAGCTTGAGCGCGTGTGACAGCGTGTTACCAGTCGTGCCCATGTTTCACGTCAACGCTTGGGGCATTCCGTATAGCGCAGCGTTGACGGGGTGTAAATTGGTTTTTCCTGGCCCCGCGCTGGACGGTAAATCTGTTTACGACTTGTTGGAATCAGAAAAAGTGACGTTCGCCGCAGGCGTGCCAACCGTGTGGCAAATGTTGCTCGGCCATATGCAAGCCAATGGTTTGCGTTTTAGCACTTTGAAGCGCACCGTGATTGGCGGCTCCGCTTGCCCGCCAGCGATGATCAACGCGTTCAACGATGTGTACGGGGTTGACGTTTTGCATGCTTGGGGTATGACGGAAATGTCACCGTTGGGGACTTTGTGCACACTTAAAAATAAGCATCTGCTGCTTTCGAAAGAAGAGCAAATGAAAATTCGCTTGAAACAAGGCCGTGCTATCTACGGTATGGATATGAAAATCATCGACGAAGCGGGAAAAGAATTGCCGCACGATGGCAAAGCGTTTGGTGATTTGCTGGTCAAAGGCCCTTGGATTGTGGCAGAGTACTACAAGCAATCTGAGGAACCGTCGCCGAAAAGTCCGCTTGTTGATGGCTGGTTTCCGACGGGTGACGTTGCTACGATTGATCCAGATGGCTATATGCAAATCACTGATCGCAGTAAAGATGTCATCAAGTCGGGGGGTGAGTGGATCAGCTCTATCGATATTGAAAACATCGCCGTTGCACACCCTGCGGTGGCGATGGCTGCATGTATTGGCGTCTATCACCCCAAGTGGGACGAGCGTCCGATTATTGCGGTAGTAAAAAAACCTGGTGCCGATGTTTCTCGTGAGGCCTTGATTGCTTATTACGAAGGTAAAACAGCGAAATGGCAAATTCCTGATGATGTTGTGTTCGTAGACGCAATTCCTTTGGGCGCAACTGGAAAAATGCTAAAAACCAAATTACGCGAAACCTTGAAGGACTACAAACTTCCTCAAAGTTAGTTGCATTTTTTAGTCACATTGGCGATAGTTTTAGGGCAATCCCTGAGACCGATTTGCAAAATTAGAGTTAATCTTCGTTCTGTACTTTTAAATGGAGTGAATATGAAATTTGCATTGAAAGCGGCTACAGCCAGCGTAGTTTTGATGTCCTGTGGTTTGGTATTTGCACAAACAGCTAAGCCTGCGGCAGCAGCTGTGCCCGCAGCGGCGGTGGCACCTTCGGAAACAAAAGGTCAAACCGTCAAAATTGCCATGATTGAAGGTCTCTCTGGCGCTTTTGCCAATGTGGGACAAAATCAACTGAAGAGTTATCAGTTTGTAGCTGAACGTTTGGCTGGCGTAAAAAATCCAGCTGGTGTGAATTTTGAATTTGTTGCATTTGACAATAAAGGCTCGCCGCAAGAAGCTTTGAATCAGCTCAAAGCGGCGATTGATCAAGGCTTTCGTTATGTCACACAAGGAAACAGCTCTGCTGTTGCTGGCGCCTTGTCTGATGCCATCTCCAAGCACAATGAGCGTAATCCTGGAAAAGAAGTGGTTTACCTAAATTACGCAGCGGTTGATCCTGCTCTGACCAATGAGAAATGTAGCTTCTGGCACTTCCGCTTAGATGCGGACACCTC
>JAYUJX010000035.1:0-9595 GCA_043764955.1 Polaromonas sp. | reverse complement strand
TGTTTTTTGGACCATACAAACCGTGCCAAATAGTGACTTGGAAGCCTTTTTGACCTGCTTCATCCAAAGTTGGGATGTCTTTCAAGGCTGGTGTGGTTAATCGTTTCAGTGTTGTTACGCCGAAAGCCTTGACTTTTTTACCTTCGATTTGCGCCGTTGTGTTGGTCCAAAAAACATGCCGGCTGCTGTTTCTAGCAAGATCAATACAGCTTTGAAAGCTGCTTTGAAAGATGCTGATTTCGTCAAGAAGCAAGAAGGCTTGGGCGCTGTTGTCGTGACAGATTCACGCGTGGAGCCTGCCGAGCACAAGAAGTTTGTGGCGGCTGAAATTGCCAAATGGAGCCCAATCATCAAGGCTTCTGGCGTCTATGCAGACTAAACTAGCAAACAGCTAGACTTGAAAAAGCCGCAAGTTTGCGGCTTTTTTTATGGCAAGATGCTTTTGATATCTTTCAACAATAAATTCAACTTGACGGGGAGACCAAGCAATGGCTTTGAAAACATCCATCCATAAACGCAGTGCACTGAAATTTGTTGCGATAAGCTGCTTATTTGCTATTAATTTAATAGCTATTCAGGCAATAAGTCAGACGGCTTGGCCTGTAAAACCCGTCAAAATTATCGTTCCATTTGCACCCGGCGGTACAACCGATTTGCTGGCGCGTGCCATGGCCCCCGAGTTGTCAAAAGCGTTCGGTCAAACCTTCATTGTTGAAAACAAAGCCGGCGCTGGCGGTAATGTCGGGGCTGATGCCGTCGCCAAGTCGCCAGCCGATGGCTACACCTTGCTCATGGGCACGGTGGGCACGCATGGTATCAACGTCGCGCTGTACGACAAAATGCCGTTTGACCCAGTCAAAGACTTCGCCCCCATCACCTTGGTTGCCGGTGTGCCCAATGTCATGGTGATGAATGCTGACAAAGCCAAGTCACTCAACATCAACACCGTGGCCGATTTCATCAAATATGCCAAAGCCAACCCTGGCAAGCTCAATATGGCTTCCAGCGGCAATGGCACGTCGATTCATCTGGCGGGTGAATTGTTCAAAAGTATGAGTGGTACCTATTTGGTGCATTTCCCCTATCGTGGCTCAGGTCCTGCTTTACTTGATATGGTGGGCGGTACCATGGATGTGATGTTTGACAACCTGCCCAGCGCCTTGCCGCACATTAAATCCGGCAAACTCAAAGCGCTGGCCGTCACCAGTGCCCAGCGATCAGTCGTGTTGCCGGATGTGCCAACGGTTGAAGAGGCAGGAAAGTTAAAAGGCTTTGACGCTAGCAGTTGGTTTGGCCTGCTAGCACCTGCGGGCACACCGGCAGATGTGGTGAGCCGACTTCAGCAAGAATCAGCCAAAGCGCTAGGTTCGGCGGCCGTGAAAGACAAGCTCGTGGCACAAGGCGCTATCCCAGGCGGTAACAGCCCACAAGATTTCAGCAAAATGATTGCTGCTGAGATTAAAAAATGGGCGCAAGTGGTGAAGGTGTCGGGCGCTAAGGTGGACTAAACGCCCCAAACAATCTCAACCCCTGCACTGTGGCTGCTTTTTAGCAGCTCCATAAATGGCAGGGCACGTAGGCGCAGCGGCACAGTATCCGAGCTGCTGTAAGTTGTTTTGGTGGTTTCGATTTCGTCTGAAAATGCATTTTTAGCGTTTAGTTTCGCTGCCGCTTTTGCCTCTGTAATAGCGGCTTCTTCGCTGGCAATCGCACTTTCCAGCGCCGCCAAAGCCGCAGGCATTTGCGCAGGCAAGATGATGCCGGTGCTGCTGGGGTCTTTGCCAATGATTTGCAACACGCGTCGGCCATTGGGTTCCAGCATGATCAAGTCGCCGTTGGCTTTGGATTTAAATTTGAAAAGCATGAGAATGAAAATATAAGAATATGGGAAAGAGCTACTAAAGAGTCAGGTAAGCTATTGTCTACCTAATTTTGCGCGATATGACCATTTCCTCCTCTCTCAAATCCTCTTCCACTGTAGGCCAAGGCCGCGTTTATTTAGTTGGCGCAGGCCCAGGCGACCCAGAGCTGCTCACCCTGCGCGCCGTTCGCATCATGGCCAAAGCGGATGTCGTCGTCTATGACCATTTGGTCTCAGACGGCGTGTTGGCCTTTTTACCGCCTAAGGCCGAGCGCATCTATGCCGGCAAGCGCCGCAACGAGCACACATTGCGGCAAGAGCAAATCAACGCTTTGCTCGTCAAACTTGCGCAAGAAGGCAAGCAAGTCGTGCGCCTCAAAGGGGGCGACCCCTTCATTTTTGGGCGCGGCGGTGAAGAGTTACAAGAATTAGCCAAAGCTGATGTGGCGTTTGAAGTTGTCCCCGGTATCACCGCTGCCAGCGGCGTGTCCAACTACGCGGGCATTCCGCTCACCCACCGCGATTATGCCCAAACCTGCCTGTTTGTGACCGGCCACCTCAAAGAAACCAACGACTTTGTCAGCGCCGATTTAGACTGGGTCGCTCTGACTCGCCCCCGCCAAACGGTGGTGATTTACATGGGTTTATCTGGTTTGAGTGACATTTGCCGCCAGCTCATCGCCCACGGTGCCAAGCCTGATTTCCCGATCGCCATCGTGCAAGATGGCACCACGGCGACCCAAAAAGTGCTGACCGGCACCTTGATGGACTTGCCCGAACGCGTCAAAACCAGCGGCTTCACCTCGCCCTGCCTCATCATCGTGGGGGAAGTGGTCAATTTGCACCGTGAATTGGCTTGGTATGAGTCATCAAAGTAATTTTGTAATTGTGCTGTCACATTTTGGCCTAAGCTACCATTTCGTGACCGAGGTGACTATAATTTAGGCATGAAGCCTAATAAAACACCTGCTGCCCCATCCATATCAGCATCGGTCTCCGCTGCGTCTACTGAATCGGTCAAGCCCGCCAAAGTATCGTTCAAAGCGCAAATGCTGCTGGCGCGGGAAGACGCCATTGTCCAAGCCGTGAACCGCCTGTTGGCCGAAAAAGGCTTTGACGCCATGACGGTAGACGAAGTCGCCGCCAACGTCGGTATCGCCAAAGCCAGCTTGTACAAGCATTTTTCCAGCAAAGAAGAGCTTGCCGCCGCTGCTATGGTACATGTGATGCAGCGGGCGCAGGCGTTTTTGAACAGCTTGCCTGCTGCTGATAATCCGACAGATTCGCCCATCGCCAACTTGCGTGCCGCTGCCCGCTGGATGATGGCGCTCAAACTGGCGGGCGAAATGCCCTCACTGCCCAGCCAAAACTCCACCCTACGTGCCACCTTGATGGGCAACAAAGCCTACATGGACGGTTTGATGGATACCAGCGATTGCTTGGGCGCTTGGATTGAAGCGGCGCAGAAAAACGGCAGCCTAAACACCTCACTGCCCCCCATTGCCGTGCTGTACACCTTGTACGCCCGCGCGTGCGATCCTGTTTTGGAGTTTTTGAAGCTCAATGATCAGCTGAAAGACGACGACATCATCGATTTGGTGCTCAAAACCTGCTTTGAAGGCTTGAATTCCCGATGAGCGACGCCCTCAATTACCTCCTAGCCGCCCGCCCCGAGGCGATGACCCACTACTTTGCCTTCCTCAAAGACGCCGGCAAACACCTGGACCCCAAAACCCGCAACCTCATCTCCGTCATCACCAAGGTCGACGCCCAAACCGAGCCTGGTTTTAAGCAGTATTTGAAACGCGCCCTGCGCGACGGCTGCAGCCCGGTCGAGGTGATTGATGCGCTGCTTATGGCCTTTCCCACGCTGGGCTTGACCAAAATCATCTGGGCCACCAACATCATTTTGAGCATGAACTTGCCCGGTTTTGACCCTGAAGCGATGAAAGCCCAACTTGCGGGCGAGCCTGAAAAGGCCGCATCCGCAGAATCAAATCCTGCAGAAAGCAAGGCTGTCGAAGCCACTTGGCACGACGTCATGACCACCGCCGCGCTTGCCGACGGCCAAACCACCCGCGTCGACAGCCACGGCCGTGGCCTGTTCATCTCCCGCGAAGGTGACACCTTCACCGTGTTCGACAGCCACTGCAGCCACCAGCGCACCGACATCCCGCTGTCCGCCTTAGACGACTGCACCCTGACGTGCCCCAAACACCAATGGACCTTCGACGTCAAAACCGGTGCCTGCCACAAACCCGGCGGCGCCCCCCTGCAGCAACTGCCCGCCGAAGTGGTGGGTGGGCGGGTCATGGTGCAGTGGTGATTTGAACCTCTCTACGAAAGTTGTCGTCAAATGCGTTTACAAGGAAAGATCACCAGTTGGAAAGACGACCAAGGCTATGGCGTTGTCACTCAAAATGGCGCGGACAGGAACAAAAAAGCTTTTGTCCACATCAAGGCGTTTTCAGAGCGTTCTCGTCGGCCTAAATTGGGCGATTTAATTACCTATGAGGCAAATTTGGATGAGAAAAGGCGCTTTCGTGCAGACGATGTGAAATTCGTCAAGCGAGCATCAGTAAAGTTTTCGGCTTCAAATGTTGGTGGCACTAGCACCGGCTCTTTAGGTCGGGCATTTGCCTATCTGTTTTGCGCTGCGCTGCTGCTGGCTGTGTATTTAGGGCGTCTTCCTCTACTTATTTTGGGTGTCTATTTGGTTGCGAGCGTTTTGGCTTACATGGCGTACGCCATGGATAAAGCAGCTGCTGAAAGCCGTCGCTGGCGAATTGCCGAAGATACTTTGCACATTTGGGGTTTGATTGGTGGCTGGCCAGGTGCCTTGTTTGCTCAGCAACGGCTCCGCCACAAAACATCAAAAACAAGCTTTCAAGCTATGTTTTGGATGACAGTTGCTCTCAACTGCGCGGCTCTCGGCTGGCTGATGAGTGGTTCAGGTGCTGATTTGCTTTACTCAATTCGAGGGCTTTAATCGCTTTTGAAGCGCTTACGGCACTTAATTTGTATCCAATTTAGTGAGTTCTATGCCAACTTCAATTCGACTCGATGCTTCTATTGAAAATCGCTTAAGCGCGTTAGCACGTTCAACGGGACGTTCAAAGTCGTTCCTCCTGCGGGAGCTCATCAACAATGGCATCGAAGACCTTGAGGATTCTTACCGTGCATCTGTCGTGATGGAGCGAATATGAACAGGTCAAGAAAAGGTGTATTCAATCGAACAAGTGCGGCAGCATCTTGGTTTAGAAACTTGATTCCACTGATTAAACCGAGAAGACCCATAAGAATTGTCATTCCCGCGTAGGCGGGAATCCATCTCGGCGCATGTGGTTTCCCGCCTGCGCGGGAATGACGGCACGCTTTGATTATTTGATCTGCGGATCCAAACTCCCCGTCGCGTAGCGCTTCTGCATGTCTTCCAGGCTGTGGATTTTGCCCATTTTGCTCGCCATGCCTGCTGCGCCGAATGCTTCGTAGCGGTCGCGGCAGATGCCGGCCATGCTTTCGGTGGCTACTTTGAGGTACTTGCGTGGGTCAAAGTTTGACTTGTTTTGTGCCAAGTGGCGGCGGATCGAACCTGTTGAAGCCATGCGCAAATCGGTGTCGATGTTGATCTTGCGGACGCCGTTTTTGATGCCTTCGACGATTTCAGACACTGGCACGCCGTAAGTTTGCCCCATGTCGCCGCCGTGTTCGTTGATGATGGCGAGCCACTCTTCCGGCACGCTGCTGGAGCCGTGCATGACCAAATGCACGTTGGGGATGCGGGCGTGGATCTCGCGGATGCGGTCAATCCGCAGCACTGCGCCTGTGGGTTTTTTGCTGAATTTATAAGCACCGTGGCTGGTGCCGATGGCGATGGCCAGCGCGTCGACCTTGGTTTTGGCGACAAAGTCTGCTGCTTCGTCTGGGTCGGTCAGCATCATGTCGTGGGTCAATTTGCCTTCTGCGCCGTGGCCGTCTTCCTCGCCGGCCATGCCGGATTCCAAAGAACCCAGGCAGCCCAATTCACCTTCCACCGACACGCCAGTGGCATGCGCCATCGCCACCACGCTGGCGGTGGTGCTGACGTTGTAGTCGTAGCTGGCGGGCGTTTTGCCATCTTCTTTGAGCGAGCCGTCCATCATCACCGAGCTAAAGCCCGACTGAATCGAGCGGAAGCAGATGCCAGGCGACGCGCCATGGTCTTGGTGCATGCACACCGGGATGTGCGGGTAGGCTTCCAGCGCTGCCAAGATCAAATGGCGCAAAAACGGCTCGCCGGCGTACTGGCGCGCACCGGCTGAGCCCTGCAAAATCACCGGCGAATTGGTCGCATCCGCCGCCTGCATGATGGCTTGTACCTGCTCCATGTTGTTGACGTTGAAGGCGGGCAGACCGTAGCTGTTTTCGGCAGCGTGGTCCAACAGTTGGCGCAGGGTGATTAAAGCCATGAAATACTCCAGAAGTTAAAAAAATCTATTCAAATCCGCAATTTATCATTGCTTTGGCATTTTGCTATAAAAATAGCAGCTATTTTAGAGGGGTAAATTTGGCTCTATCCGGCGTATTTATTGCCTAAATAGCTATTAAATAAATAGCAGAATAGGTAGTTAAGCACCTAAATTTATCCCGCTGCCCGCTTTGCCAAAATCTCAAATGCTGGCAAGGTCTTGCCCTTCAGCACCTCCAAAAACGCACCGCCACCGGTTGATATGTAGCCCACCTTGTCCTCAATCCCATACTTGGCAATGGCAGCCAGCGTGTCGCCACCCCCGGCGATGCTGAAGGCGCTGCTGTCCGCAATCGCTTGGGCGATCACTTTCGTACCGTTCTCAAACTTGGCGAATTCAAAGACACCGACGGGGCCGTTCCACACAATCGTGCCGGCTTTGAGCAATTGGTCGGCGAGCCTCGATGCGGTTACGGGGCCAATGTCCAAAATCAAATCGTCGTCTTCCACGTCCGTCGCCGCTTTCACGGTGGCCACGGCATCGGCAGAGAAGGTCTTGGCCGTCACCACATCGGTAGGAATTGGCACTTCCGCGCCACGCGCCTTCATGGCGGCGATGACGGATCTGGCTTGGTCCAGCAAATCTGCCTCTGCCAAGCTTTTGCCAATCTTCAGGCCTGCAGCCAACATAAACGTGTTGGCAATACCGCCACCGACGATCAATTGGTCCACGTTTTTAGCCAAACTTTCCAAAATCGTGAGCTTGGTTGACACCTTAGACCCCGCCACAATCGCCACCAGGGGGCGTTTAGGCGCAGTCAGCGCTTTGGAAATCGCATCCATTTCAGCAGCCAAGAGCGGGCCAGCGCAGGCTATCGGTGCAAACTGGGCAATGCCATAGGTTGAGGCTTCGGCGCGGTGGGCTGTGCCAAACGCGTCGTGCACAAAAATATCGCACAAAGCCGCCATTTTCTTGGCTAAATCGCTGTTGTTCTTCTTTTCACCGACATTCAAACGGCAGTTTTCCAGCATGACGAGGTGACCAGGAGCCACTTCCACACCGTCAATCCAATCAGAGACTACAGGAATATCACGCCCCATCAGCTCACCCATGCGCGCGGCCACTGGGTCCAAAGAGTCAGCCGGTTGGAAGTCGCCCTCCTTAGGGCGACCCAAGTGCGACGTCACCATCACCGCCGCGCCCGCGTCCAAAGCCATCTGGATACAAGGAATCGAGGCGCGAATGCGCGTGTCTTCGGTGATATTGCCGTTGTCATCCTGCGGCACATTCAAGTCAGCGCGGATAAAGACGCGTTTGCCCGTGAGCTGCCCCTTGGCGATGAGGTCGCAGAGGCGGATGACAATAGGTGCGGGCGTTGTAGACATAGTGAGTTAAAGCTTTGATACTTGCAAGATTGGCCGAAAGAATCAACCATTGTTACCCTGTAAAAGCCTTCTCGATCATTTCTTCAGAGACTTTTGGTAACCGCTTGGTAACTCGATCCGACCAGAGGCTCAATTGTGCCGTATTTTTGGGTGGGATTGAATGGGGAATCATTGAGAAAGTTTTCTTTGGGATAGCAACGCGATCACTTCTTGAGCGAACAGACGTAAAAACCCCGCAAAAACGGCTTTTTAAGAAACTAGAAAATATCTAGCGGTCTTCAAATTCTGCTTTGGTTTTTGGTATCAGGCACCGACCAAAGGCTATGAATCCCGCCTAGCTGGCCGCCGCCCACGTCACGCTGGCCGCAGCCGCCTAGGCTGGACAGATTACACGCCGGAAATGCCGGATGAGACGATTTTGCAGCGGCTGCTGGCGCTTAACGTTGAAAGAAGTGTGGCGCACGTTGTAGCTACCCCATCGCTTCGCGCCACCCCTTCAAAGTGAAGGGAAATTAACTCAATACGACCGAATCATCGTCCCAAACGCCTGCTCGGTCAAAATCTCCAACAGCATCGCGTGCGGCACGCGGCCGTCGATGATATGAACGGCTTTCACGCCGCTTTTCGCCGCGTCAATCGCGCCGGCAATCTTCGGAATCATGCCGCCGCTGATGGTGCCGTCGGCAATCAAAGCGTCGATGTCTTTGATGCTCAATTCGGTGAGCAGGTTTTTATCTTTGTCCAGCACGCCGGCGATATTGGTCAACATCAGCAGCTTCTCCGCTTGCAGCACGGTGGCCAGTTTGCTGGCGACCACATCGGCATTGATGTTGTAGCTTTCGTTGTGCAAGCCAAAACCGATGGGGCTGACCACGGGGATGAAGGCATCGTCCTGCAGCGCCCTGACCACGCTGGGGTCAATCGACTCAATCTCGCCCACTTGGCCCACGTCGTGTTCTTTACTGGCATCGGCCAAATCAGCCAACTTGAGTTTTTTCGCGCGCATCAAGCCGCCATCCCGCCCCGTCAAACCCACGGCTTTGCCGCCGGCTTGGTTGATCAGGCCGACGATGTCTTGCTGCACTTCACCCGCCAGCACCCATTCCACCACTTCCATGGTTTCAGAGTCTGTCACGCGCATGCCTTGGATGAACTCGCCTTTTTTGCCCAAGCGCTTCAAAGCCGCTTCAATTTGCGGCCCGCCGCCATGCACCACCACGGGGTTGATGCCGACTAATTTGAGCAGCACCACGTCTTCAGCAAACGCTTGCTGTAAAGCTGGGTCGGTCATCGCGTTACCGCCATACTTGATCACCATGGTTTTGCCGTGGTATTTGCGTATGTACGGCAGAGCTTGCGCGAGTATGTCGGCTTTTATCTCTGGATTGACGTTGGGCTTGGATGCCTCAGGCTGCTCATTCATCAATTAACAGTCCTTAAACGGCGAACTCTGTACGGTTACGTCCTTGCGCTTCTAAAGCTTGCAACCATTTTGGTGTTAAACCACGGCCGCTCCAAGCCTCTCCCATTGGACCTTTGAACTTGGCCGCCACAGGCACGCCAGCAGCTTTAGATTTACGTACTTTTGCGGCTTTGCCTACTTTAGCAGGACGGCCAGCTTTGCTCTTCTTCGCACCAACTTTGCCGCCCAAATCTTTCACCGTAATACCAAACGCTTGCATTTTGGCGCGGATATCAGCCACGGTGCTGGCGAATTCTTTTGACTTTAAATCGGCGGCTTGTTTTTGCAGTTTTTCGATTTGGCTTTGCAGGTCAATTAAGTTGCTCATGGGTTTTGCTTTCTAAATGATTAATGAAGGAGTAATTAAAAAAATGAAAAAATGAAAAAAGAGGAAAGAAGAGAAAATTCAAACAAAAAAGAATAGAGAACCTTTAATGTA
>JAYUJX010000034.1:0-9627 GCA_043764955.1 Polaromonas sp. | reverse complement strand
ATGACGAGGTTGATGAACTTGGCGTAGCGGTGCGCTAATTCGTTGGGGTCATCACCCCGGTTTTTGGCGGCTTCGCGCATGTTGACATCGCACAAATAGGTCAAATTGGTGTCGTCCATTTGCACATAATCGCAACCCGCAGCGCTGAGTGAGCGCAACTCGTCGCCATAAGCTTTGGCGACGTCGGCGCAAAAATCAGGCTCTAACTCAGGATAAGCCGTACGGCTGATGCCCGCGCGCCCACCACGAAAGTGCAGCATGGTGGGTGAAGGAATCGTCACTTTGGTTTTGTGGCCAGCGCTGACTTGTGATTTCAGAAAGTTGCAATCAGCCAGTTGAATTTGCTTGGCATGGGTCACTTTGTCGACGACGTGGATGGCGGGTGGCATGAGGTGCTCTTTGCCGTCTGCACCTATGCCAATGGTGACTTCGCCAACTTTGACGCCACCCAATTGCTCTAAAAAGTCCAAGTGGAAATAAGTATGGCGAAGTACGGCGAAACTCGCCATCGGTGATGCTTTTCAGGCCCACGTCTTCTTGAAATTTCACGATTTCGGCAATCGCTTTGTCCTCTACCAAGTGCAACTGCTCAGCGGTGATGCCGCCCGTGGGGTTGAATGTATATGTCGTTAACAACCTTGCCCGTGATGTGTCCATGAGCGAAACGTACAAAGGCGTGTTTCCCTTCTTGGCGTGGAACGCTTTGCGTGTCGTACTTTTGCTGTTTTTCCCAGCAATCAGTTTGTGACTAGTAACGGTCTTATTTAAATAGAATTTGTAATCATGAACCACTGGGTCTGCAAGGCAACCGAGCTGTCTACTCCGCGACACCTCTAGGGTTAAGCCTATAGCGAGCTTGATGAAAGCGGAGCAAGATGTTGCCAGAACTCATGCTCTTCGTGGTTCTCAACTTCATTTAAAACAAGGATAGGTATGAAAATATCATTTAAAAAAATCAATGTTCGTTTAGGGCTGGCGATAGCTGCCGCAGCGCTCATTGCAGGTTGTAGCGATACGGCAACTTACTACAAGTACAGCCAAGTGGTCGTTTTTGGTGCTAGTTTGTCAGATACGGGTAACGTATTTGCTGCTACAGGCGGCAAAATACCTGGTCCTGCACCGTACTACTTTGGTGGCCGTTGGTCCAATGGCCCGTTGTGGATTGAAAACGTTGCAGCTGAAGTCGGCAAGACTGTTACACGTTCGTCTGCTGGCGGTACGAATTTCGCTTACGGTGGCGCGAAAACCTGCACAATTGCAGGCGTCACTTCTTCAGTGCCAGATATGTGCACCCAAGTGGCTCTATTCTTGGGTGCCACAGGTGGTAAGGCAGACAGCGAGGCCTTGTATGTGATAGATGCTGCCAGTGTGGGTAACAATATGTTGGCAGTTTTGGGCTCTAATGGCGCTATTCCAAACTCCGCAGTGACTGCTGCAGCACCAGCTGACACAGCTACGATGATGCAGCAGCTGTACAACGCGGGCGCAAGACGGTTTTTAGTGACCAATGCCCCGGATGTAGGCGCAACGCCTTACGTTAAAAGTTTGGGCGCGCAGGCATCAGCTGGTGCTACTGCGCTGTCTAGTGGTTTTAATGCTGGTTTGACCAGTGCCATGAATGGTTTTAAAGCAACAAATGGCGCAGCCAAAGTGGCGATTGCCGACTTCAACGGCACAAGCGCAGCAGGTTTGACCAACACAACCGCCCCATGCTTGAATCCCACCACATTTGAGATTTGTGCTGCGCCAGACACTTACCAATACTGGGACCCGTTTCACCCAACAGCTGCTACGGGCCGTCGTTTAACAACAACTGCTTTGAACGCCATCGCAGAATAAACTATTCCCCGCTTGACGAAAGCCGCTTTGAAACTAGGTTTCAGAGCGGCTTTTCTTTTAGGCGCAATGCAGCATCGTAAAGTGCATTACGTGGTGCGCCAGTAATCTCGGAGGCGAGTTTGACGGCGGTTTTCAAAGGCAACTCTGCCAGCAGCAGTTTCAAAATACGCGGTGCATCTTCGTTCTCTACAGCGGTGGCGAGTGGGTGCAGTACCAATACAAATTCGCCACGCAAACGGTTGCTGTCATGCTGCAGCCAGTTCGTGAATTCATTGGCCGCAAACGTTGCAATTTCTTCAAATTGCTTGGTCAGTTCGCGCCCAATGGTGATCAGTCGATCACCTAAAACCCTCAGCGCTTTCGCCACGGCTTCGATGCGATGTGGCGCTTCTAAAAGCACAATTGAACTTGGCATAGCTTGAAGCAGTAACACGGCAGCATCGCGCTCCATAGATTTCGTGGGCAAAAAACCCATAAAGCTGAAATGATCACTTTGCGTGATGCCCGCGACACTCAACAACGTGGTGACGCTGCTTGCACCAGGCAATGGCACAACGCGATAGCCCGCAGCGCGTACACCAGCAACAAGCTTAGAGCCCGGGTCGCTGACGCCAGGTGTACCGGCATCGCTGACGAAAGCGATGCGTTCGCCACGCTGTAAGCGGTTGATAATTTGCTCGGTAGCTTCTAGTTCATTGTGTTGATGCACGGCTAGCAGCGGCTTGCCGCTGCCCACATTGATGCCGTAAGTGCGTAAAAGTGGCTGTGTGTGGCGAGTGTCTTCACAAGCGATGGCATCGACCAGATTGAGCACATGCAAAGCGCGCAAAGAAATATCTGCCAAATTACCAATCGGGGTGGCGACAATGTACAGCGTAGCGGTGGGATAACTTTGTTTACCCGCAGCGTCTTGAGCAGCAGTCAGACTGCCGCCCCATTGCGCGTTCAATGTTAAAGTTTGTGATGTATCCATCAATGTATTTAGTCTTTTATTAAATTTTTTATTAAAACTTGTATTTTTATCTTGTCATGAAAGTCTCAGCATCTGTCACAACCAAATCTAAAGGCGATGCCGCTGAGGATGCGGCATTGGCGCATTTGCATGCGGCAGGTTTAAAGCTATTACAACGCAATTATCGAACACCCGGTAGAGGTGGCGGTGAAATTGACTTGATTATGCGAGACACAGACGGCACCTTGGTTTTTGTAGAGGTTCGTCAACGTGCGGGCTCGCTTTTTGGTGGCGCAGCAGCCAGTATCAGTTCGACCAAACGCAATCGCATCATCTTTGCTGCTAAATACTATTTGATGAAGCTTATCCGTATTCCTGCGTGCCGCTTTGATGTTGTACTTGTTGAAAACAATATTACTTGGATAAAAGCAGCCTTTGACGCTGCGTGACACCCCGTAACATTAATTGAAGGACTAGATACATAGGCATTTGTAACACGGGTTATCATTACCAGCATGTTAGAGCAACGTATAGAACAAAATTTCATTGATAGTGCAGACTTAAAGTACCAGTCTGCACAGGTATTAAGCAAACCCATTGCAGAGGCGGTACAGGCCTTGCTGGCTTGTGTTACCAGCGGTGGCAAGGTATTGGCTTGCGGTAACGGTGGGTCAGCAGCCGATGCGCAGCATTTTGCCGCAGAATTTGTAGGGCGTTACGAGCGTGAGCGCCCAGAGTTGGCAGCGCTGGCGTTGACGACGGACAGCTCCATCATCACCGCCATCGCCAACGACTATGATTTCAGCGTGATTTACGCTAAGCAAGTGCGAGCGCTCGGACAGGCGGGTGACGTGCTAATCGCCATCACCACCAGTGGCAGCTCAAGCAATGTTTTAAAGGCCATTGAGGCTGCGCATGAGCGCGATATGACGGTGATTGCGTTAACTGGCAAAGGCGGCGGAAAAATGATTGCCGCTTTGCGCGAAACCGATGTGCATATTTGCGTACCGCATGACAGAACCGCGCGTATTCAAGAGGTGCATCTTTTGGCCTTGCATTGCTTGTGTGATGGTGTTGATCAACAATTATTGGGTGAAAAGGAGTCTGTATGACTATGTTTGACAAATTACAAAAATCGTCATCAACCATCGTTAAGACACTCGTTCTTACCAGTGTGTTGAGCAGTTTGGGTGGTTGTGCCGCCTTGGTTGTGGGTGGCGTGATGGCGGGCACTGTCATGGTTGCCACAGACCGTCGAACCTCAGGAGCGCAACTCAATGACGAAGGCATAGAAATTCGTTCGTTCAATCGCCTCAAAGAAAAATTTGGCGAACGCGGTAATTTCAGTGTCACCAGCTACAACGGCCGCGTACTGCTGACTGGCGAAGTGGCTGGAAACAGCGACAAACTAGCCGCTGAGCAGTTGGTTTTTCGAGTTGAGAATGTCAAACTTGTGGTGAATGAATTGACGATTGCGGGCAGTACTTCGACATTGAAAGAGCGCTCAAACGATACTTTGATCACAACACGTGTTAAATCCAGCCTGGTCGAGTCAAAAGAGTTGCCGTTCAATGCGTTCAAAGTCGTATCAGAACGCGGCGTGGTCTATTTGATGGGCAGGGTTTCGCAACGTGAAGCTGACAGCGCCACTGAGATTGCTCGCGGCGTGCCCGGTGTGGTGAAAGTTGTTCGTAGCTTTGAAATCATCAGCGAAGAAGAAGCCAAGCAGAAATAAATGCACTTTAAAAGATTCGCCGCTTTATCGAACGGCGTCTTTTTTTGTTTTTAAGACAATTGTGGTTTTAAACCACCATAAAGTGTTCTGTTCCCTCAGCCAGATTTTTGTTTTTACCGCGCTCACTCGATAGTTTGATTTGCAATCGCAAATCGTTCACGGAATCTGCATTTCGTAACGCGTCTTCGTATGAAATCGTGAACGACTCGTAAGCGTCAAACAACGCTTGATCAAAGGTTTGCATGCCCAAATTGCGGCTTTTCTTCATGATTTCTTTGATTTCGGTGACGTCGCCTTTGAAAATCAAGTCGGAAATCAGCGGCGTGTTCAGCATGATTTCAATCGCTGCCGTCCGGCCTTTGCCATCTTCTTTGGCCACCAAACGCTGCGAGACAAAAGCGCGCAAGTTGAGCGACAAATCCATCAGCAACTGTGTGCGGCGCTCTTCTGGGAAGAAGTTGATAATCCGGTCAAGCGCCTGATTGGCACTGTTGGCATGCAAAGTGGCCAAGCACAAATGACCCGTTTCTGCAAAAGCAATGGCATGCTCCATCGTTTCGCGGTCGCGAATCTCGCCCATCAAAATCACATCGGGCGCTTGGCGCAATGAATTTTTCAGCGCAGCGCCCCAGCTCTCGGTGTCCGTGCCGACTTCGCGCTGCGTGATCACGCAGTTTTTGTGCGGATGTACAAACTCAATCGGGTCTTCTATGCTCACGATATGGCCATAACTGTGCTCATTGCGCCAGTCAATCATCGCAGCCATCGTGGTTGATTTGCCTGAGCCGGTGGCGCCAACCAAGATGCATAAACCGCGCTTAGACATGGCCACTTCTTTGAGCACCTGCGGCACGCCCAAGCTATCAACCGTAGGAATAATCGCAGGAATCGTCCGCAGCACCATGCCCACATGGCCTTGCTGCATAAATGCGCTAACGCGGAAACGACCAATGCCTGTTGGTGAAATCGCAAAATTACATTCTTTGGTGCGCTCAAATTCGGCAATTTGCTTGTCGTTCATGATGGCACGTGTCAGCGCCAAGGTGTGCTTGGCCGACAATGGATGCGTTGATACCTTGGTCACCATGCCGTCCACCTTGATGGCGGGCGGAAAGTCGCAGGTGATGAACAAATCGCTGCTGTTGCGTGAAACCATCAACCGTAGCAAGTCGTTGATGAATTTACTGGCTTGTTCGCGTTCCATGATTTTTTCCTAATGAATGGGTTTGGGTTTATCCCAGATTAACCTGGGAAGTTTTCTGGCGTTTTGGCTTTGCCACGCGCTTCTGCATTGGTAATCAAATTACGCTTCACCATCTCGGTCAAGTTTTGATCCAAGGTTTGCATACCCACGCTGTTGCCTGTTTGGATGGACGAATACATCTGCGCCACTTTGCCTTCACGAATCAAATTCCGAATCGCACTGGTGCCAATCATGATCTCATGCGCCGCCACGCGACCCGAGCCATCTTTGGTCTTGCACAGTGTTTGCGCAATCACCGCCTGCAGCGATTCTGACAACATGGCGCGCACCATTTCTTTTTCTTCGGCGGGGAAAACGTCAATAATCCGGTCGATCGTCTTCGCTGCGCTCGACGTATGCAGCGTACCAAAAACCAAATGCCCCGTCTCTGCCGCCGTCATAGCTAGTCGAATGGTCTCCAAATCGCGCATCTCACCGACCAAAATCGCATCGGGGTCTTCGCGCAGGGCGGATTTCAAAGCGGCCGCAAAACTTTGGGTGTGCGGGCCGACCTCGCGTTGGTTGATCAGACATTTTTTGGAGTTATGCACAAACTCAATCGGATCTTCCACCGTCAAAATATGGCCATGCTCGTTTTCGTTGAGGTAGTCCACCATGGCCGCCAGCGTGGTTGATTTGCCGGAACCCGTTGGGCCGGTAACAAGCACCAAACCGCGCGGCTTCATGGCTAGTTCGGCAAAAATTTTAGGTGCATTGAGCTGTTCAAGCGTCAAAATAATGGACGGAATCGTCCGAAACACCGCGCCAGCGCCACGATTTTGGTTGAAAGCATTCACCCGAAAACGCGCCAAACCTTCGATTTCAAACGAAAAGTCAATCTCCAAAAACTCTTCGTAGCGTTTGCGCTGGCCATCGTTCATGATGTCGTACACCATGGCATAGACTTCTTTGTGGTCAAGCGGCTCCACATTCAGACGGCGCACATCGCCATGCACGCGAATCATGGGCGGCAGGCCGGCGGACAAGTGCAAGTCCGACGCCTTATTTTTAACGCTGAAAGCCAACAGTTGTGTGATATCCATGCCCAATATACCCTTAAAAACATTTATAGTTAATTATGACCAACATTACGCAAAATATAGCCGCCGTGCACCAGCGGATTCAACTAAGTTGCCACAAAGCGGGCAGAAATAGTGACGATGTGACGCTTTTAGCTGTGAGTAAAACCGTGTCGCCCGAAGCTATCAAGCTGGCGATAGCCGCTGGGCAACGCGATTTTGGTGAAAACTACATTGCTGAAGGCGTAGAAAAAATAGCCGCTCTAGCTGCAGATACCGCTCAATACGGCCTGCAATGGCACTGCATTGGCCCGGTGCAAAGCAACAAAACCCGTTTGGTCGCGCAGCATTTTGACTGGGTACATACAGTAGACCGCTTAAAAATTGCCGAACGCTTGAATGAACAGCGCCCTGCGGATGCCAAACGTCTGCAAGTGTGTATTCAGGTCAACATCGACAACAGCCCCAGCAAGTCTGGCGTTGCGCCGGATGAGGTGTTGGCTTTGGCGCAAGAGATAGCTAAACTACCGCGCTTGCAGCTGCGAGGAATCATGGCTATACCTGATATACCAATCAATACACAGGGTGATTTTGCTATGAACAATATAGCTATTGAGGCAATATATACGCCGGCCAGAGCCATGTTTGAGCACTTAAATGCCCTAAATTATCGGATGGACACATTGTCTATAGGTATGAGCGCTGATTTAGAGCCCGCCATCCAAGCCGGCAGCACGATGGTGCGGGTGGGCTCAGCTATTTTTGGTGCCAGAAACTAAGGTTTACTTTTAGCCTGCTCCATTTTTTTCGCCATTTCTTCCATCTGCTTGGCAAAAGCTTCCATCTTCTGAGCGTCAATCTTCACTTCGCCGTCTGGCGTTTTGATGACGATAGACGCTGTATCTGGTGCGCTGGCAGCGCCCGGTGTGGTGGTGATGGTGGCATTGCCCTGCGGTGTCGTAATCGTCATCTCAGCCGGTGCGTCTTTCGCCGTGCCGCTCGCTTTTGAGTTGACCTTGATGTCACCCATCGGCGTAGTAATCGTTGTGTCGCCGCCGCCCATACCCATGCCGCCCATGCCACCCATACCACCCATACCCATAGAAGGCGTAAACGCACGGGTCACCATGCTCAACACCACACCAGCAATGATGCTCGCAATGATCAGCACGACCATATAAACAATCGTTTTTTCCTTTGGGTTTTTCATCAACACTGGCAAACCAAGGTACATCACGTACAGCGAATACAACGCCACCAGCAAACCTATGATGCTCAGCGCGGGCAAAATATTGAACACGCCAGCCAGCATCATCGGTGTGCCGCCAAACACGGCTAATTTCAAACCTTGCACCAAATCGCTTTTACCGCCAAAAGTGGGTGCCAAGGCACTGGCCAGCCAGCCCATACCAAAAGTCATGACCAGCGACAAAACGTAGGTCGTGATCATCATCGCCAAGCCACTGGCAACGGGTATTCTGAAGTTAAACCCGAAACCACCCATACCGACCAGCGACAAACCAATGAAGCTGCCAATCGCGGGAATTGCCGCCAAAATCAGCAAATAGGGCACAAACAGGGATTTGGCATCGTGCTTTTCCGCTTCGATAACAGGCCAAGTGGCTGCAGGGTTGAGCGTGATGGCTCTAGCGCGTTCGACGATATCCATAGATAACCCTTTGTAAATTGATGTTATTAAATTATTATAAGTAGCGAATATGTAACTTACAAGTCGCCAAAAGGTATAGAACTTCAGCCTAGCATGCGCTGGGGCGTTTATGATTAGCCCATGTTCAGTTATCGCCACGCCTTCCACGCCGGCAACCATGCAGACGTGCTCAAGCACGCCACCTTGGTCGCCATTCTCAATCACCTGCTTGAAAAAGACGCCGCTTTGATGGTGGTAGACACCCACGCCGGTGCAGGGCTGTACCGTTTAGACGGCGACTATGCCGAAACCAGCGGTGAATCTATCGAAGGCTATAAAAAGCTGATTCAAAGCCAATTGCAGAGCCAAAATGTCGCCAAACTCCCAGCTAAAAACATCCCCAAAATAGAGGTTGTAGCCGGCGTATCTCTTGCCTCAGTAGCTGCTAAAAATGTAGCAAAATCTACTAGAATAACCAAAACTATTGCGCCAACCGTACTCGCGCCGCTGTTGCAAAATTACCTCAATGTCGTTGCCGAATTCAACAAAACCGGTAGCCACCGCGTTTACCCAGGTTCGCCCTTCATTATTCAGCAGCTTTTGCGCGAGCATGACAAGCTCAAATTGTTTGAACTGCATCCGACCGATTCACGCACCCTGTCCGACAACATCGCCCAGCTCAACGCAGGCCGCAAAATTGCTGTGTTGGCGCAAGACGGCTTTGAAGGCGTGAAAAAGTTTTTACCGCCACCCGCCCGCCGTGCGCTGGTGTTGTGCGACCCCAGCTACGAGATGAAAGATGACTACGCGCGGGTTTTAGCCATGGTGCAAGACGCCATGGTGCGCTTCGCCACCGGCACCTACGCCGTCTGGTACCCCATCATTCCGCGCCCTGAAGCGCACGATTTGCCGAAACGGCTCAAAACCTTGGCGACCAAGCAGGGCAAAAGCTGGCTGCACGCCACGCTGACCGTCAAATCCAGCAAGCTGACGACCGATGCCGAGGGCGAAACCGTCCGCCCCGGCCTCCCAGCCAGCGGCATGTTCATCATCAACCCGCCATTTACCCTAAAACCTGCGCTGGCATTGGCTTTGCCGCAGATGGTAGAGGCGTTGGGACAGGATAAGAATGCGGCGTTTGGGTTGGAATCTGGCGGTTAATCGCTGCGAATAGACGTAAAAAAGCCCTGC
>JAYUJX010000033.1:0-2561 GCA_043764955.1 Polaromonas sp. | reverse complement strand
CCTACAAAGCCAAATTCCCAGACCTCGCCAAAGAATTTGTACGCCGCATGAAAGGCGATTTGCCTAAGAATTTCAACCAAATCGCGTTTGACACCGTGGTTGCCGCCCACACCAAGGCGGAAACCGTCGCATCGCGCAAGGCATCACAACTGGCATTGGAATCTTTCACCGCAGCTTTGCCTGAAATGCTGGGTGGCTCGGCAGATTTGACCGGCTCGAACCTGACCAACACCAAAGCAACATCAAGTTTGCGTTTTGACATGAATGGCGATGTCGTCGTCAACGAGGCTGCGAACGGTCAAATGGTGGGCGGTCGCCATATCAACTACGGCGTGCGCGAATTCGGCATGGCCGCCATCATGAACGGCGTGGCGCTGCACGGCGGCTACATCCCCTACGGCGGTACGTTTTTGACCTTCAGCGACTACTCCCGCAACGCTATCCGCATGGCTGCGTTGATGAAACTGCGCGTCATCCACGTTTTCACCCACGACAGCATTGGTTTGGGCGAAGACGGCCCGACGCACCAGTCGATTGAGCACGCCGCCAGCCTGCGTTTGATTCCAAACTTGGACGTCTGGCGTCCGGGTGACACGGTTGAAACGGCTGTGGCATGGGCGGTTGCGCTGCAAAACAAAACGCGCCCAACCGCGCTGCTGTTGAGCCGTCAAAACATCGCCTACATTCCGAAAACCAACCTCGAAGAGATTAACAAAGGCGCTTACGTGCTGTCTGTGCCGCGCGATGTGGGCTTGAACAAAGCTGCCCAAGCCGTCATTATTGCGACGGGCTCAGAAGTTCAATTGGCGATAGCCGCGCAAAAGCTGCTTGCTACTAAAAAAATAGCTGTTCAGGTCGTCTCTATGCCGAGCAACACCACGTTTGACCGCCAATCGACCGAATACAAAACTGCCGTTTTGCCCGCCAAACTGCCGCGTATCGCCGTGGAAATGGGTGTGACGGACGGCTGGTGGAAGTATGGCTGTGCAGCCGTGGTCGGCATCGACACCTACGGCGAATCAGCCCCAGCGCCTGTGTTGTTCAAGCATTTTGGCTTCACCGCGGAAAACGTTGCGGAAACCGTGCAAAAAGTGTTGCAGAAGAAGTAAGTATTTTAAACAACGCCGTTCGCCCTGAGCTTGGCTAAGGGTTCTTTTGAAGGCTTCGACAAGCTCAGCCCGAACGGTTTGGTGTTTTTTTAGGCAAGTTTTTTTAACCTTCAGGAGTATTTGTCATGACCATCAAAATCGGCATCAACGGCTTTGGCCGCATCGGACGCAACGTGTTTCGCTCAGCGATTCAAAGCTTCAACGACATCGAAATCGTCGGCATCAACGACCTGCTAGAGCCAGAATACCTGGCCTACATGCTGCAATACGACTCTGTGCATGGTCGTTTCAAAGGCGATGTCTCCGTTGAAGGCAGCACTTTGATTGTCAACGGCAAAAAAATCCGCCTGACGCAAGAGCGCGACCCCGCCGCTTTGAAGTGGAACGACGTCGGCGCAACCGTTGTCATCGAATCTACCGGCTTGTTTTTGGACAAAGCTGGCGCAGAAAAGCACATCGCAGCCGGTGCCAGCAAAGTCATCATTTCTGCACCGTCTAAAGACGACACCCCGATGTTCGTCTTCGGCGTGAACGACAGCACCTACGCCGGCCAGGCGATCATTTCTAACGCCTCTTGCACCACCAACTGCTTGGCACCCGTCGCCAAGGTATTGAACGACAAATGGGGCATCAAACGCGGTTTGATGACGACGGTACACGCCGCCACAGCAACCCAAAAAACTGTCGACGGCCCGTCCAACAAAGACTGGCGCGGTGGCCGTGGTATTTTGGAAAACATCATTCCAAGCTCAACTGGCGCAGCCAAAGCCGTGGGTGTGGTCATTCCTGAGCTGAACAAAAAACTCACTGGCATGGCTTTCCGCGTCCCAACGTCGGACGTGTCTGTGGTCGATTTGACCTGCGAACTCAACAGCCCAGCCACCATGGCCGAGATCTGCGCTGAGATGAAAGCCCAGTCTGAAGGCGCTTTGAAAGGCGTTTTGGGCTACACCGAAGACAAAGTCGTCGCCACCGACTTCCGTGGCGATACCCGCACGTCTATTTTTGACGCCGACGCCAGCGTTGCGCTAGACAGCACCTTCGTGAAAATCGTATCTTGGTACGACAATGAGTGGGGTTACTCGAACAAGTGCTTGGAGATGGTTCGCGTGGTTTCCAAGTAAGTAGTAACTTACCCTTGCAAAAACGCACCCGAGGGTGCGTTTTTTTATGCCTGATCTATTCACCCATTCTGTTAAGTTATTGAAATTATTGGATTTAATGTAGAATTTATTTATTCATTTATCTATTCATATTACTATTCATGGCGCAAATCCATCCACTCACAGCATCAACGCTGCAAGCGATACGCCAGCGCGGCGGCGTAGCCTCTGCCGCTGAGCTGCAAACCGCGTTGGGCGTGAGCCAACCCACGGTTTCTCGGGTACTGTCGACGCTGATTCAGTCTGGTCAAGTCCTAAAAGTGGGTTCAACGCGACAGCAGCGCTACCT
>JAYUJX010000032.1:0-2567 GCA_043764955.1 Polaromonas sp. | reverse complement strand
CAAGAACCTCTCCTGTAATAAACCCGCTCATTGGGTGGGCCAGAAAGAGCACGCAATGCGCGAACTCTTCCAACTCACAGAAGCGGCCAACGGGAATCATTCTGAGCAACTCGATTTGACGTTCCGCACTAACTTGTTCAGTCACCATTTGCGTCTTGACAAATGCAGGAGCCAACGCATTGCATGTCACGCCAAACGGTGCATATTCACGGGCAAAGCTGAAGGTCAGAGAAATTACCCCACCCTTGCTGGCGGCATAGGCTGGCAGAGGAGACATTCCGCCGGTCTTGGCCCCGAAAGACGCGATGTTGACAATGCGACCGAAGCCGCGAGTTTTCATCCCACCAACCACACGTTGCGTGACAAAGAAGACGCCATCGAGATTGATGCGCATTGTTTTGTGCCACAACTCAGGGGTTGTCTCTTCGCAGTTGGCGTAGCTCAAGAACCCGGCGTTGTTGACGCACACATCAATGCGTCCAAATACCTCCTCAATGGCCGTGCATGCGGCATCGATCTGTGCCCGGTCGCTCACATCCATGATGAAGCAAGCCAAACGATCGCCATAGGCCGCCATCTTGAGTGCAACCTGCTCCGTTTGCAAATCGGTTGCCGCAACCCGATAGCCAGCTTCCAGAAGTGCCTGAACGGTGGCTAAGCCCATGCCTGAATTGGCGCCTGTTACTAGAGCGACCTGGTCTTTGATTTGAGGTTTCATGGTATTTATTTAAATTTAGTCTTTGGGTTAATCGGTGAGGAAGGGACCATAGGTTTCAGGCAAGCTGTGGATCAAATGAAACGCCTTGTCGATGTGATTTACAAGGTGTTTTTCTGCCAATTTAATATTCCCTGCATCCAATGCATCAACAATTGCTGTGTGCTCTTTCACAACAACTTCCAGTCGCTCTGGCTTGTTAAAAAGTCGGTAAAACCGAATCAGCTTGCTGCGCATGACCCCGATCGTTTCGGTGCACCCCTCCAAGTCGGCAAAAGTTCCGAACATTTGATGAAACCGGGTGTCCGCCTCGTAAAATCCATCTTCATTACCACTGGCAAGAGCACTTAGCTGCACCTGAAGAATTTCGCGCGCCTGCGCACTCTTCTTTTGATCCCAATTTTTTCCGACTTCTTTCAAGAGCGCAACTTCCAGCGAGCGACGGATGAAATGGCTGCTCCTGATGCTGCTGAGGCTGATCAACGAGACAAAACTTCCCCTTTGCGGAAGCACCTCAATCAACCCATCTTCATTCAGTCGAGCAATAGCGGACCTAACAGGCGTTCTTGACATGCCTGTCGAGTTGCAAATGCTGCTTTCACTGATCATGACGCCAGGCATCAGGCGTAGTGTCACGATGGCTTGTTTCAATGCGTCATACAGTTGGCCTGCCAAAGGCAACTTGGGGTTCAGGCGAATGGCTTTTGCCACCTCTTCAAGCCCTATCGCGTTCGAGACGCTGTCATCAACTTTCATGGCGCTTCACTTTTCATAAATTTCTATCAATGCACATCATTTTACAGATCAACGGGCAGCATGGGTCTTGTCGGCAAGCCTTCCATATCACCACTGACTTGTATTGCTTGCGCCGCAACCCAGTTGGCGCGTGCCACGGCTTGCGACCATGTTTTGTCCTCTAATTTTGCACTGAGAAGACCGACAGCGAATCCATCGCCTGCGCCAACCGTATCCACTATTTGCTGAACCGCCACGCCTGGAACCAGGCCCTCTTCGTCAATGGTTTTGAAATACGCGCCTTGCTCGCCAAGCTTGATGACAACAGCATTCACGCCCATTTTCAAAAAGGCATCAGCGATATCGCTTGGATCCTGTCGTTGGGTCAGTAGGCGCCCTTCCTCTATACCCGGCATCACCCAATCCGCGTGCTGCGCCAGCGCCAACAGTCTTGCTCTCATTGTTTCCTCGTCAGACCACAGCGAGGGGCGTAAATTTGGATCGAAGGACACCGTGCGCCCCGCACTTCGCATCACTTGCATTGTGTGTGCCACCAAGGCATGCGCATCATTTGACAGGGCAGGTGTGATTCCCGTGGCGTGGTAATGTCGTGCCCGGAGTGCATAGCCGAGGGGCACATCAGGGATTTTCAGCGCGGAAGCGGCCGAGCCCCGGCGATGGTATTCAATGGCAGGGTCTTTCCCGCCTTGCGCACATGACTTAAGCATCATGCCAGTGAGTCGAGTCGGATCCGTGATCACCTGGGAAACATCCACCCCTTCGGATTCCACAGCTTTCCGAACGAAGTCGCCAAAGGAGTCGCACCCCAATCGACTTACCCACCCCACACGCATTCCCAGGCGTGCCAAGCCGATGGCGACATTGGTGTCCGCGCCCGCCAGTCGCTTGGTGAAATGCGATACCTGGGCCAAGGGACCTGGTGTATCCGCGACAAGCAAAGCCATACTTTCGCCAAAAGTCAAAACATCCAGGGGCGCCAGAACGTGGAAAGTTGCCGTCATAAAACGGCCTCCCGATTGACTGCGCCCAAGGTCGACAATACCCCTGCGGTATGCAGAGACTTCAAAGCAGCTCCCACTGCACCGACAAAACCGGG
>JAYUJX010000031.1:0-2571 GCA_043764955.1 Polaromonas sp. | reverse complement strand
TTAACAACAAACCTAAAACAGGTTGTACAGGAGATTCAATGCTCACCAAACTCAAAGCTTGGCCAAAACGTGTACCGCGAACCATCACCCCGCCGCAGACACCGCTGTGGGATAACTTGGCTATCAGCGCTAAGAGATACCCCGGCAAAGCTGCGCTGGTGTTTTTTGGGTCGACGATCACTTACGCACAATTACTACAAAAAGCAGAGCGTTTGGCGGCTTATTTATGCCGGCTAGGTGTCAAAAAAGGCGACAGAGTGGTGTTGAATATGCAAAACTGCCCGCAGCTTGTGATTGCACACTGGGCGATTTTGCGGGCCAATGCGATCGTGGTGCCGGTCAACCCCATGAACCGTGCTGAAGAGCTAAAACATTACATCACCGACCCTGATGCCAAAGTCGCCATCACGACGGGAGATTTAGCGGCTGAGCTGGCGCTGGCAAACGACGCTTTAGAGCCGAGCTTGCGCTTGAATCACCTTATCGTGACTCAATTTACTGATGCATTTGATGCCAAAGTAGACGGTGAAGATGCACTACCAAGCGCTTGGCATGATTGGTTGTTGACGCGGCATACCTTGCCCTCCATGCAAGGCGCTGCTGTGCACAATTGGGTTGATGCATTGGCTTGTCAAGATTTGCTGCCAGAGTTGACGGTTGAGCCAGCAGACTTGGCCATCCTGCCCTACACCAGCGGCACCACAGGCTTACCCAAAGGCTGTATGCACACACAAGGCAGCATCATGCACAACGCTGTGGCTAGCAATCTTTGGGGTAATGGCTCTGCAGATGGTGTCGTGCTAGCTGTCGTGCCCATGTTTCACATCACCGGCATGGTCAGTGTGATGCACGCCAGCATCTACAGTGGCTCAACGCTGGTGCTGATGCCGCGCTGGGACAGAGATTTAGCAGGGCGATTGATTTCCCGCTACCAGGTGACGCATTGGACAAATATTCCCACCATGGTGATTGACTTGTTGGGAAGCCCAAATTTTGACAAATATGATTTGAGCAGCTTGGTCAATATCGGCGGTGGCGGTGCCGCCATGCCGCAGGCTGTGGCACAGCGCTTGTTTGAGCAATTTGGTTTGCGCTATGTGGAAGGCTATGGGTTGACTGAAACGGCAGCCCCTTCACACACCAACCCGCCCGATGCGCCCAAGCAGCAATGCTTGGGCATTCCCATCATCGGTGTTGATTCAAGAGTTGTTGATCCCGAAACCTTGCTGGAAATGCCCCAAGGCGAACAAGGCGAGATCATCATGCATGGGCCGCAAATCTTCTCTGGCTACTGGAAACGTGAAGATGCCACGAAGGCTGCATTTGTGGAGATCGACGGGAAAAGCTTCTTCCGCTCAGGCGATTTAGGTCACATTGACGAAGAGGGCTATTTTTTCATCACCGACCGCCTCAAACGCATGATCAACGCCAGTGGTTTCAAGGTTTGGCCGGCAGAGGTGGAAGCCCTGATGTTCCGTCACCCAGCCGTGCAAGAGGCCTGCATCATCAGCACACAAGACGCCTACCGTGGTGAGTCGGTGAAAGCTGTGGTCGTTCTACGTGCAACACACAAACAGACCACAGAGCAAGACATCATCGACTGGTGTCGTGGCAACATGGCTGTGTACAAAATGCCGCGCTCAGTGCAATTTGTCGATGCGTTGCCAAAAAGTGGCAGCGGCAAAGTGATGTGGCGTACTTTGCAAGAAGCTGAAAAGGCTTAAAAATAACCGTTCGGACTGAGCTTGTCGAAGTCTTTTTCAACCCTTCGACAAGCTAAGGGCGAACGGATAAGTAGGTGCGCAGGGAAGATGATTATCTTCGCACTATCTATTTTTGAAACGCAAAATCCACTTCAGGCGCAAGCCCGCTGATGATGCGCGCAATCGACTTGCCAGACCCGCAAGCATGCGTCCACCCCAGCGTGCCGTGGCCAGTGTTGAGGAAAAAGTTATTGAACTTGGTTTTTCCAATCAACGGCACGTTTGAGGGCGTCGCCGGGCGTAAGCCCGTCCAAAACTGTGCCTGCGACGCATCACCCGCCCCTGGGAAGAGTTGTTCCACGCGTTTCACAATCGCTTCGCAGCGTACACGGTTCAAATCACGGTCGTAGCCATTGAGTTCTGCCGTACCGGCAATGCGCATGCGGTCACCCGTTTCTGTGGTGTAGCGAGAGAACACCAGTTTGTACTCGTCATCGGTCAACGACACTTGGTAAGCTTTGGAGGCGTCAACCACAGGCATGGTCACAGAGTAGCCTTTGGCTGGGTAAATGGGCAAGTTGATGCCCAGTGGTGAGGTGTAAATAGGGCTCAAGGAGCCCATCGCCATCACGTATGCATCGGCACGCACGCGCTGGAACCGGCCTTCGTTGTCAGTGGCTTCCACGTGGTCAATGGCACCACCAGATTCGCGCAAGGCGGTCACCGTGTGGCTCATCAAAAATTTCACACCCGCCGCTTCGCACAGTTTGACCAATTCACGGGCAAACAAATTGGCGTCGCCAGACTCGTCCTCTGCGGTGTAGGTCGCACCAGCAAGTTGTGGGCGAATATGCTTCAGAGCGGGTTC